>CAZZAI010000010.1:0-22726 GCA_964652665.1 uncultured Candidatus Saccharibacteria bacterium | reverse complement strand
AACAAGGCATCGGTACGAGAACGTGTCGATGGATTACCTCCTTTCTTGAGAAGGAATTGATGCGCTTGATTCAGCAATGATTCAAGTAGCTAGGTCGGTTACGGTTGCGTCTAGAAGCTTAAGACACAACAGCTCCTGCCTCACGGCAGGCGTAACAATAAGCTTTCACTACTGACGATGATGTTAATTGTACAACTAAGTTGTTAAAACGAAAATCACCCCGACTCGCCGGGGTGATTTTTTGTAAATGTTTCCCCCTATTACCATAGAAAATCCCCCGCGTTTGCGGAGGATTCGCATTAAGTGAAGGGAATGAAACTTCCATCCGGCTCATTGTCGCGATGCCAATAGTACTCATGGAGAAAACGAGGCCGCTCTTCGAAAATCTTATCAATCTGGCCGATGATCGTGTCGCAGAGATAATAATCAAGATTGCTGGCCCGGCGTATCCAGTCAAAACTGGCTTGGATTTCCTCATCTTTGGGAAAGAGCTTCGCGATGATACGGGCGATGGCGATGAAGATGTAGTCACTTTCGCGTCTCTTGTCGGAATCGGTCAAGGCATCGCCGCACCCAACCAAGAAGCGCCCGTACATGGTATTGAGTATCATCAGATGACCGGATTCATGGGTGTGATCGCTTCCAGAGGTCTTGTAGATGTTGCCGTTCAGGGATGCATTTGCATGACCCGTAAAGAACCGTTTGCCCTCAAGCAGAGAATCAATAGCCTCGGCGGCAACTTTTTCACTGTTGAAGAAAATAGTCTTAGACGGCCCGCTGGGGAAATCAAACTGCATCACGCGACAAGCATCACCGTAGGTCAAATTGCGTATACTTGGCCGAGCGCCTTTTTCGACAGGCTTCATGACAATAGCCTGCGAATCGAGGACGATGGTGCCGGTCCGTCCATCGTAAATCTCAGGCAATCTGTCGAAATATACTTTCAGAATATCACAGAGTGCCTTAATGTCGGACGTCGACAGCCCCAATTTGCGGCCACCGCTTTGGATCATTGATACATTGAGCATATCTATACCCTCCAAAATAAAAAGTACAAAGCGTCTACCGCTTCGTCTATTCACAATTATACCATAAGTGACCAGATCAATCAACCATAAGCATAATTAAGCCAAGAGAAAACCGCCTTTATTTTTAGAGAGAGGGGCGGTTTTCCAGGTCATACATACACTTAAGCAATCTCGCAGTTGAACATTGCTCAAGTTACCTCTATTATATATCATCACATGAATAATGTCAATACCTTTTTTCCACAAAGTGTGGAAAAACATAAAATATTTGTTCGGATTCCATAAAAATATTACAACATAAAATTAAAGAAAAAGCATATTGACAAAACTGAAGCAGTATGATATAATTAAATCATAACATTAATATTATGCATGTCGGGCTCTTGCTAGCTGCAGGGGAAAGATCTGCATTAATCGGTGGGCAGAAAGAAGATTATCAAAATGTCAGGAACCAAAGCCGGCGGCATGAAAGCTGCTGCTACCAATAAGGCCAAATACGGTAAAGAATTTTATGCCCGTATTGGCAAAAAAGGCGGCCAAAATGGCCACACTGGCGGTTTTGCTGCCAACCCAGCACTCGCTCGTATCGCAGGTGCGAAGGGCGGCCGTATCTCTCGTCGTGGTCCAGCCAAAAAAGCTGCCTAACTAGCTTGCTAGTTGCCTAGTCACTAGTAAATCCATAGTATATTCCTTTCTTAATCTTGGCTCTACTTAGTAGAGCATCATAAATCGCACTGGGGACAACACCACTTGCCCTCACGCGTCTGAAATCGCGTTAGCCCACACTTCGGACAACGCGATTTTTTGTCGAGCCAATCCCTATAAGTATCGATCTCGGCTTCCACTATCTTTTCGTCATATATAATACCGTATTTCTCGCATAATTCTCGCGCTTTCTCCCAGGCTTGCCGTTCACACTTAAGTCTCTCTATTTCGGTTTTAAAATCTTGATGACCACAGAGGTAATGTCCCAGCTCATGTGCCAGCACCAGGGAATCATTCTCCTCTTCTGGCCCAAGAACAATGGTTTTAGGCGGTCTGAACAAAAATTTTACACCCTTTCGAAAACGGATTTCCGGGTAATCATTACGTATCCTATCAAATAAAACCTTATCCATATTGAATAAATTAGGTATTGTTTTATAATTCAATTGCAACCGAGGGACATAAAGACAAAATCTATGATTTTGTCGCCGTAGGGGCGAAGCAATGTGATATAATCGAAGATTATCACATTGCGGAGCTCCCGAGGTGCAATGAATTGTGAAACAACGCCATAAATTATTTATACACTTGATTATATCACAGTTATTTGATATAATTAAAGGAGTTTTGAGCTCATTCATGATCACTTAGAGTTAGACCATTTAGCTACTCTGAGCTATCGTGAATGAGCTCAAAGGAAGGAAAATTTAATCATGGCAAATGCCAAAAAATGTACAATGGATGAGCTACTCACCGAGAATGAGGGCGCATCTAAAAAAGTCGTGGCAGGGGACACCGTTACCGGTAAAATCTTGTCCGTAAAGAAACACGAGATTTTGATTGATCTCGGCGCACAAGGCGTCGGTCTTGTCCCTCGTCGCGAAGCATCTTTCGCTAAGGGTCTCGAGGTCGGCGAAGAAGTTACCGCTTCCGTTATCGAGGCCGAGATGGATGACGGCTATGTGCTTCTTTCTCTTCGAAAAGCAGTCAAGGATAAAGGTTGGGACGAAATCCAAGCTAAGCTTGACAGTGCTGAAACAGTCGAAGTTACTCCATTTGACGCCAACCGTGGTGGTCTCCTTGTCGAGTACGAGGGAATTCGTGGTTTTCTACCCGTTTCACAGCTTTCAGCTGAGCATTATCCACGCGTAGGTAGTGCTGATAAGGATGAAATCTTACAGCGCCTCAACTCTCTTGTTGGTAAGGGAATCAAAGTCCGCATTCTTGATGCCATCAAGAAAGAAAACAAGCTTATTTTCTCGGAAAAAGAAGCTATTAAGGATGGCCTCGCTGAGCGCTTTGCTGAGCTTAAGGTTGGCGACATTGTTAGCGGCGTAGTAACTGGCGTAGTGGACTTCGGTGTATTCGTGAATGTCGACGGCATCGAAGGCCTCGTTCACATCTCCGAGATTTCATGGGAGCGTGTCAATAATCCATCTGATTATGTTAAGATTGGTGACCAGATCGATGCTAAGATTATTGCGATCGACAAGGAGCGTCTCAGTCTTTCTATGAAACAGCTTGTCGAGGATCCATGGCTATCCGAAGTAGAGAACCTCAAAAAAGGCGACAAAGTCGAGGGTACCGTTACGCGCATCACCCCATTTGGCGCATTCGTCCAAATCAGTCCAGCCGTCGAGGCGCTAGTGCATGTCTCTGAGCTTGGCGAGGGCTCCGATGTGGACCCAGAGAAGGTCTTCACTTTGAATGAACGCAAGAACTTCAAAGTTCTCGATATCGACAAAGACGGCCGCAAGATTTCCTTGTCCATCGCGAAATAATCGCGTATAAAAACCACAAAAAGCAGGCCAAAAGCCTGTTTTTTGTGTTATAATAGTATTAAGTTTATGTTTATTAATATGAAAGGGCGTCAATGAATCAAAATCCACTGGATGAATACGTCTCTGGTTTGCTAAAAGAAAAGCAAATCCCAGACACCATGGAGAACCATGCAAAACTTATAGAGGAAGTAAATAATTTTATCGACATCTCGCTGGCTAACTCTCTTCCAGATTCTGAGCTCGACGCCCTTAATATTGCCTCAGATGAGGGTACGATTTCCGACAGGATGATTGAATCCACTCTCGAGAAGTCCGGTATCGACATCGATGCAGTTATCGACCGCGCGCTTGCTGACTTTAAAGAAAAATATATGAAAGGAGGTCGCAATGAGTAATCCAAACAAAATCGTAGGAACCCAAGAAAATTCTGCCTACGGTTCATCAATATCGAATGAACAATGGAATAATATGGCAGACACCCAGGATTCTGCAGAAACCGCCAACGAATCTCCCACCACTAAGCAAGCTAATGTAATATACGATAAGAGAAGGTTTATCGATCTGTTTCTGAAAGATCTAGATGCCTATTCTTCTACTCCTAGCGCACTAGAAGAGGTACAGAAAATGGCAAATGACAAGAAAAAAGTAGCCGACAATCAAGACAAAAATCCATCCACGAAAACTACTGACACGCCGCCGCGAGCAGAAAATTCCACTGTCCCCCCGTCGTCGGTGAATGTAGAAGACCTCAAGATTGACGAAGGGAATTATCTGGATATTGAAAATCCCGAAGCGGGCCAATCGAAGCCCGAAGAAACCTCTTCGGATAATGTCTCGAACGACGCACCCGAAGTCCCTACAGCACCCGAAGCCCCCACGTCTCCAGAAGTCACTCCGAATGAAACCTCGAAAGACTCACCTGAAGAAACTCCAGCGACCTTAGAGACCGCCGAACCTGTCGATAATTACAGTACCAACTATTCCGAGACTGCCGATAAGATTGATCGCATCAACAAGAATATCGATAAAGACATCAAGAGAATCAACGAAAAAATCAGTCAGCTCGAAGAAGAGAAGAAAGCTTTTCAATTAGAATACGACGAACTCGAAAAATCACTAGAAAAGCCAGACGAAGAGCTTAAAAACGCTGAAGCCGGCCTCGACTCCACGTGGCGTACTTTTCATAGCGCCATCCGTCAGGCCCTCAATAGTCTTGGTAAAGAGCTCCACAAGAAGCCGGAACAGCGCGACTTTAGAACGGCATTTGTAGACATTCAGAAGGCTTTTGATATCTGCGACCAAAATCGTAAAACGTATGATGCCAATACCACAAAAAACAAAGAGGACCGTGAGAGAAGAGCTAAGCTCGAAAAACAACTCTCTGAAAAGGAGTCCACTATCGCAAGCTATCGCCAAGAAGTAGAAAAGCAACAAAACATCAAAAAGCAGAATAACACCCAAAAAGAAGTCTTCCTCTATAAACATGAGGAAGAGAAAAAGAAGCAGCAGTTCGAGAAAGAACGTAGCGATGCTGAAAAGCTACTAGGCGAGCCCGGTATTGAAGGCTTCCGCGAGAAAAACGACAACGAAATCAAGAAGATTGAAGCCGATCGTGAAAAAGAGCTCGCAGAGTATGATGAATATGTCAGGCTTAAAAATGCGAGAGCCAGAGAAATGGAATTGGCACAAAAATTCGGTGACGAAAAAACCGTGGAAGCGCTAGGAAAACTTACCCCCGTCTCAGAGGAAGAGCAAAAGAAACGCAAAGAAGAGATTAACGCGAAATTTGATGCACAGAAAGAATCACGCAAGGCCGAAAGAGAGAAATACGAAAAGCTTTTCGCTCCAGACTCTCGCGCGAACAAAATCAAGAGTCTCTTCTCGAAGTTGAATTTTGTTGCCGCGATTAACGACTACCGCGAAAAACGCATGCTTAATAGAAGCATCCAGTATTATTCCAATATCAGCGACCACTCATTCTGGAATAACTGGGGCGAGTATGCATCGGATGGTGAGTCCTTCGAAGAGGATGCAAGCCCAGCATCCGAGTCGGCAGCCAACTCATAGCCTCGCGCTTTAGTCACTAATATGATATAATAGAAGATATGAAAAAAACCAAAAATCCATCCGAATCTCGTCCATGGCTTCGATACTACGAAGAAGAGAATGTTCCGAGCACTTTGGAATTTCCAGATTGCTCCATGGTTGATATGATCATTCAATCCGCCGAAAAATGGCCGGACAATGTCGCTTATTCGTATTTCGGGCACAAAGTAACTTATAAGAATTTTATCAAGAAAATTGAAAAGACTGCTCGAGCACTTAAGAATTATGGCGTAAAAGAAGGCGATCGTGTTACGATTTGTATGCCAAATACTCCGGAGGGCATCACGATGGTTTACGCCGTCAATATGGTCGGCGCAGTATGTAACATGGTGCACCCACTATCGTCCGAAAAGGAGCTTGAGTATTACATCAAGGTAGCAGAGTCAAAATATGTCCTCGTTATCGACGCAGTTTTTGATAAAATCTATCGCTTGCGCGATACGGCCCAGCTCGAGCGCATTATCGTGGTCCGCCCATCTGATGGTCTCGGCTTTCTAAAAAAGAAGCTCTATAATACTCTTCACGTCAAGAAGGTCAAACTTCCGACTAACGATAACCGTGTCGTCCTCTGGGAAGATTTTATTGCGAACTCTTATTTCTATCAAGGGAATTACCACGAAGAGCGCGGTGGAGAAGACCCAGCCGTCATCATGTATTCCGGTGGTACCACTGGTGCCCCCAAGGCCGTCTTATTATCCAATCTCAATATCAATGCCGAGTCAATCTGTGACGCTACTGTGATCCGCCAAATTGTCCCTGGCGCTACAGTCCTCTCGATCTTGCCCTTGTTCCATTGTTTTGGTTTGGGGGTTTGTATCCATACGCCGCTCTGCAGAGGCATGGGCTGTATTCTAATCCCCGCCTTTTCGCATAAAGATTTTGCCAATATCATCCGCCAGAATAAGCCAAATTTTATCGTTGGTGTACCTACATTATTTGAGGCGCTAGTCAACACCAAGCTAAAAAGCGACGATCTTAAGTCTGTCACTGCGGTTATCTGTGGCGGTGATGCCCTGAATCAGACTCTCCGCGATAAAGTCAACCAATATCTCAAGGCTCACGGCTCATCAGCGAAGATTCGTGTCGGCTACGGTCTGACCGAGGGGTCTGGCGCTGTTTGTCTGTCTCCAGAGAATTCTTTTGCGGATGGTATTATCGGTGCCCCGATGCCAGATATGGACTTCAAAATCGTCAAAAATGACACATTCGACGAACTGCCTATTGGCGAGGCCGGCGAGATCTGCATCAGCGGTCCACTCACTATGATGGGGTACCTTGGAGACGACGCCGAGACCGCGCAAGCTCTCCGCGTTCATCCCGATGGCAAGCTCTGGCTTCATACCGGCGACATCGGCTATCTTGGCGAAGACGGACTAATCTACTTCGCGCAGCGATTAAAACGCATCATTATCTCTAGTGGCTACAACATCTATCCTACCCACCTTGAGTCTATCATTAATTCTCACGAAGGAGTTTTGACCTCTACGGTAATCGGCATTGATCATCCGTACAAGGGGCAAGTCCCGAAGGCCTTCATTGTCTTAAAAGAGGGTTACAAACCAGGGAAGCGTGTTGAAAAGGAAATCCGGGCTTTGCTTGAACGTAATGTCCCTATCTATGCTTTGCCCGTCGCCTACGAATTTCGTGATAAACTGCCAAAGACTCTTATTGGCAAAGTTGCCTTCAAAAAGCTAGATGAGGAAGAGCATCGCAAGTAGGCACTCGAGTCGTAAGACAGTCTACCAATTCCTGAAGTAGTTATAGAGGGTAGCTAGCCTTAGTCGCAGTGGCTTTTCTCTTAGGAATCGGTTCTTTCGCCAATGTGGAAAATATCGCCTAAGCATCTCTCGTGAACTCTTAAAACCACCTCTCCCCTCTGGAAACTTCACAAAATCTTTCGCCGAATCAATTAACAAATTCCAAATAAAAAACCATTCTAATGAGTCGTAATATTTTTGTTCAGCGCCTGCGCTCTTGAATCTCGCCATTAGACCTTCCAAGGCTTCGAATATGTCAAAAATCCGCGGGCTAAATGTCTTCGCATGTAATACCGAGCCATCGTTCTGATAATAAAGATAAAATGGCTCATCAACGGCGGCAAACGCATCAGTGTAGAGAATTAGAGAGCTCATTATCTCCATATCCTCATGGATCATCCTCTCACGAAAGAGGAAATTATGCTTCACCCACCAAGCTCTTCGAATCAATAGTTGCCACGGACCCACCCCGTACCTTACGAAACGCCCACGGTAATCCTTTTCGTTCGGCTTGACTGCCGATAGATAGTCCGTATGTCCATCCGGATATATTCTCTTGGCTCCCATCATAACAAGATCGGCTCCCTCTTTTTCTGCCGTAGAAATTAGCTTCTCAATACTATCCTCCCTGACTTCATCATCGGCATCTATGAACCATAGATATTTACCGACCGCATTTTGTGCACCTAAATTTCTGGCGGCTCCAGCGCCGGGTGTATTACAACGTAATACACTAATGAGCCCCGGATGATTCTTGGCTAGCTCATGAACAGCCTTAATCGTTTCGTCTGTTGACCCGTTATCTACGACAATTATCTCACTCTGAATTTTGGCCCGATCAATCGATTTAACCAGAGAATTTATGCATCTTGTGATATAATTTTCGGAATTAAAAGCAGGAATAACCAAGGAAATTAATATTTTATTCTCACCATGATATTTAGTCATCTATCCTCCGGATAACTTTCTGTATAATTATATTATAGCATATTTAGCAGCTTATGTTATAATAGAATAAAGGAGATACTTATGCCAAAAACCACCAAAAAACTTGCGTCTTCTTCATCAAAACGCAAACAATCTTCGGGTCATGTCACTTGTGATCCGCGTCCCGTTATTCGTCGTCCATCCACTTGGCTGATTGCGGCGCTGTCACTAGCTTTTATTATTGCATCGGCGATCGCTTTTTGCGGTGTCAGATTGGCGAGCTATTATTCCGATATCGACCGCGCTAAACTTTCCGTTTTCAACGTCCTGAGTAAAGATTTTATCAAAAATACCGACATCGTGGAAGGTAAGGATGCCCTCTATGATATTACTGGCTATGGTATTTCCGACGAGGATGGTGTATTCTATATTACTTTTAATTTCACCCCGTATACTGTCGAATATGATGCGGACGGCACACCAAAGGTCGACTATGAAGCCGTCCGCTATGGTATTACCTATCTCCGTGAAGATAAGGATCGCGGTGGCTACTCTGTCGCATTTTCTTATCCTGCCACCCCTGATGATCATCCAGCCGGTAAATACGAGCTAGCGAAGTGATGTTTTGGAAGATTCTCATTGTCCTCATTATTTCGATGATACCACTGATTGAGCTCAGGGGTGCCATTCCTGTTGCCGTCGGCCTTGACCTCGGTCTCCCTGAGTGGCTTACTCTTGTCGTCGCCATCATCGGCAACATGCTCCCAGTTCCGTTCATCTATCTCTTCGCGCGCAAAGTTCTAGATTGGGGTAGCCGCGTCAAGTGGGGCCCTTTCCGTAATTTCTGCAATTTTTGCCTAGAAAAAGGCGAAAAAGCCGGAAGCAAGCTCCTAAAATCTGCTAAATCTGGTGCCTATGTCGCACTGTTTCTCTTCGTGGCTATCCCGCTCCCAGGCACCGGAGCCTGGACTGGCACGCTTGCCGCGAGTATCTTGAATCTAGATTTCAAAAAGACCATTTTCGCCATTATGGCTGGCGTCCTCGTGGCAGGTCTTATTATGCTTACAGCCTCCTTCGGTCTATTTAAAATCATCTTCGGAAACTAGAACGGTGCTCTTTATAAAAAACTGGAGAATTGAGTCAAAAATACTTGATTTTTCACTTTTCGTGATGTATAATAATAATTACCTTAACATTCCCCTGTAGCTCAATGGTGGAGCAAGAAGCTGTTAACTTCGAGGTTGCCAGTTCGAGTCTGGCCGGGGGAGCCACATAAAAATTAAGGCCTTTAGGCCTTTATTTTTATGTGATTTTCTGGCCAGTCGCGAACGAAGTTCGCCCTCTCAAGGAAATGAGCGTAAAAGAAAAGTTTACTTTTCTTTTACCGAATAACGCCGAGAGGTCCCATATTCCGCAGGAATATGGGTGACTGGCCGGATGTCCTCATGTAATCCGAGCCGACGCAGTGAGGGAGGGATTTCGCAAAGCGAAATCCCGATGTCTGGCCGGGAGACTCTGCTTTTCTTTTACCGAATGACGCCGAGAGGTCCCATATTCCGCAGGAATATGGGTGTCTGGCCGGGAATAACGAAAGTTGTAACTTTTTAGACTTAAATTTGCATTTTTTCGCATTGTTTGTTATAATGTAAACATATTCGACAACTAGTCGTTCTCCCAATCGAAGGATTGGGAGGCATTTTTATTTGATTAATTTTTTGAAGCCTACTTTAATTTTCTTAAAATCACCAGTAGATAGTTTACCCATACGGTTATAGAGACGAGAAACACTCATCATTCGTATCTGAGATAGGACGGCATACTCTTGTTTGCCTCTAAAATTAAATTCCGTATACCAAGTGCCACTATGTGGCTGAGATGTGAGAGGAATCGCTAAAAAACATTGATGACTTAACTTTTTGAAAATTACTACTGGTCTAGAAAAATCTTCGTGCTTACCGTTAATTTCTACACCAACATTCTTGCCGAGTGCCGCCCACCAAATTTGACCCTCTGAAAATTTCGTAATGAAACCACTTTTGTGAATCTCGTCTTTGACCGTCATCCATTCCGAAAACTCATTTTCCATAATTACTCCTTATTTTATCATATCCTCACGGCTTCCGAAAGAAATGGCGGAGAGAAAACCTCTTTTCTAGCCCGCCGCCATAATAAGGGTGAGTAGATTAGTTTTGCGATTAGCAACCCTTAATAGTTTCTACTCTGTTACACTCTTGATTTCTTGCAGCTCAAAGCGATATTTCTGCCGAATCTCGGGATATTTCTCGTGATCCACCTCGGACAAAAACAAATCATACGGACGGCACCAAGCCTTACCGTCTCCATATAACGCCCGATAGACTACCATCTTCTCCCCCGTTTCGGAGTGGTACGCTATATCTTCTACAATATACAAATCTCCTTTGAAATGCTTATATATGCCATGTATTTTTACCTTATGATTATCCATGGCTATAGTATATCACGCGATCCGGCCTCACGTCTAGTTGTCAAAAACGCTTATCTGTGATAAAATAGGATAAGACTATTTTTTATCACGCTCCGCGCTTATAACAGAAAGGAGAATCATGGAAGAGAAAACGATTTTAGTTGCCGGTTCAATTACAGTTGATGAGTTGAGTAAGGCTCTCGGCCTTTCTGTTACCGAGCTTATCGGCACCCTTTTTAAAAATGGTATCGTTGCCACTATTAATCAGCGCCTTGATTTTGAGACCGCAAGCATTATTATCGATGAGTTGGGCCTAAAAAACGTCAAGCTCGAGAAGAAGAATACCGCTACGAAGACTAGCGACCACCGCAGGGAATTATCTGACAAAGCCGTCACTCGTCCACCAGTGGTTGCAGTGATGGGCCACGTTGATCATGGTAAGACCACTCTCCTCGACACTCTCCTTAATAAGAAGACTGTCGAAGGCGAAGCTGGCGGCATTACGCAACATATTTCCGCCTATCAGCTCGACCATGACGGCCGCTTGATTACTTTTCTCGACACCCCGGGCCACGAAGCCTTTGCCGCCATCCGTCAGCATGGCGCGATGCTTACCGACATTGTGATTATCGTGGTGGCCGCCGATGATGGTGTGAAGCCTCAGACTGTCGAGGCAATTAACTTTGCCAAGTCCGCCAATGCTAAGATCATCGTCGCCATCAACAAGATCGACCGCGAGGGCGCCGATATTGACCGCACCAAGGCTGACCTCTCTCAGCACGGCCTCCAGCCCGAGGAGTGGGGTGGCGACATCACTATGGTGCCGATTTCCGCTAAGCACAATCAGAATCTTGACGAACTTATTGATATGATTCTCCTCACTGCTGATATCGAGGAACTAAAAGCCGATATCGACATCCCTGCTGAGGGGCTTGTTATTGAATCCCACATGGAGACAGGGAAGGGCTCGGTCGTGAACCTTCTCGTCACCGGCGGCGAGCTCAAGACCGGTGATTTTATCGTGGCCGGCTCTACTTATGGCAAAGTCCGCACTATGCTCGATTGGCGTGGCAAGCCAAAGGGCAAAGCTACACCATCCACTCCAGTCACCGTCACCGGCTTCAAAGAGCTGCCGAACTTTGGCGACCGCTTTATCGAAGTCCAAGATGAGAAGACCGCCCGCAAGATGGCACTTCTTAATGCTCAGGCTGCCGCGAACGAGTCCGCCAGTGCCAATGTTACCAGTACCGATCTTCTCCGTATGATGAATACTGCCGACAATTCCAAGGTCCTCAATGTCATCGTCAAAGGCGATGTACTTGGTTCCGTTACCAGTGTCGTTGACTCGCTCAAGATGATCGACACTCATGGCGAGATTACTCTCAATATCGTCTCTACCGGTGTCGGCGATATTAATGAAAACGATGTCTATTTGAGTGCTGGCGAGAATACTATCGTGTACGGCTTCAATGTAGGTGTTCCTATTAATATCAGTAAAATGGCCGCTCGCGACGGTGTTCCGATTCGTACCTACAAGGTGATTTATGAGTTACTCGACGATGCGAAACATGAAATGGAGAATCTCCTCGATGCTGAGATTATCGAGACCGAGATGGGCGAGATGAAAGTCCTCGGTGTCTTCCGCACCGAGAAGACTAGTATCATCGCTGGTGGTGAGGTGCTAAGAGGTGACGTGAAGCCGGGCTACCTCGCGAAGGTGATGCGTGACAAGATTGAGCTTGGCGAAGCCGAAGTTACCTCCACTCAGAAAGAGAAAATTGACGTAAAAGAGCTTATCGCTGGCGAGACTGGTGGTCTTGCTCTAAAGACTACCTCGAAAATCGACCTCGCAATTGGCGATCGCCTCAAATTCTTCACTCGTGAAACTAAAAAACGCACATTGTAAAAACTTATGCTATAATGGTGGTAAGGAGCAAAAATGCAATTCGATGACAATTTTTTACAAGAAATGGGTCTTTCAGCGATGCCAGAAGAGCAAAAACAGCCTTTTCTCGACTACGTTCAAGAGGAGCTAGAGGTCCGCATCGGTAAACAAGTAAGCAATGGCCTCACGGAAGTCCAACTGAACGAATTTGACCTGATTTCTGATCCGGATGAAGCAGCCAAATGGCTCGAGAAGAACCGCCCCGACTATCGCGAAATCGTCTCTCGTACCATTGAAGAAATGAAAGCCGAGATTCGCGCTAACAGGGATAGACTGATTTAGTCATCTGATATAGCCATCTGCGCACGTCGTTGCTGTATAAGATATCTACCTCGAGAGCTGCCCAGAGAGCTTACCCCTATTTCTTATACCCGTTAAGAAACGCCTTAGCGTCCATCGCCTTACGCCCCTCTGGCTGAAGTTTTTCTACCACCACAGAACGCCCGTCAGCACACTTTATCGTAAGGGGAGCCGTCTCACCCTCTTCCGCTATATGTGCCTCTAGAATGATACAAGGGACCCCATAGAATGTAAATTTTGGTTTCGGATAGCCCTGATAGGCTAATATTTTCCGAAAAGTCTGCTCCGCCGTATCTGTATCAGGTGTAAGCTGTGACATACTTTTGTCTAATTTGCCACAGTAGCTTGGCTCGCCCTCTTGCGGACGTGGCTGGAGGGGCTTCTCGCTATCGTATATCATGGAATAGATAATCGACTCACCAGCCCCCGCCAGTTGCTGGTAGAGCATGTCTTTCAGTCCGTTGCGGATTTCCGCCCCCTCTAGTACTACATGCCCATATACTGGCCCCGCATCCATCTCACGCGCGAGCTTCATGACTGACACCCCAAACTCCGTATCGCCAGCCAGAATCGCGCTCTCAATTGGCGAAGCCCCCCGATATTTCGGAAGTAGGGAAGGGTGGATATTCAGTATCCCCTCTGGCTCAAATAGCTCAAGCACCTCTGGCTTTATCATTACCCCAAAAGACGCCAGCACTCCGTGCGCCTCGGGATGCTCCTTCTTTAGTCGGCACGCTTCGGAGATATCTTCTCGCGTCCTCGCATGAAAAATCACCTCCGTAGTATCTTTGAGTGCCTTGAGAGCGTAATCTGCGAGCTTTCCATTCCCGAAGAATATTACTTTAGCCTGATCCATTTTTACCTCCTGTATAAATTATTTGCTCAACTACCGCCCCATCAAACTCACGCTCTAGCGCGAGTTACTCTCCCCAGAGCCGCTTATTCCTAGCAATTTCTTTTTCGTAGTCTACCGGCTCCAAATCACCCTTGTCGTTCATCTTATAAAACGCTGTCGGGTCATCCTTAATATGATCAATGAATAGCACGCCATCTAAGTGATCTATCTCGTGAAGCAGTGTCCTCGCGAGCTCGTCAGTCGCTTTGATGCGTACCTCTGTGCCATCTTCGAGCTTTGCCTTGATTCGCACCTTTGACGGCCTAGGTACCATCCCGTAATAAGAGGGAACCGAGAGACACCCCTCGTAGTCACGTTTAATCTTGCCTTCCGCACGAATCACCACGGGGTTAATCAGCGCAGTAAAAGACGCATTCTCCTTATCTTCCATATCATCGCGCACGATAATGATGCGCTTTAGTACCCCCATCTGAGGGGCCGCCATCGCCGCCGAGAGCTCATATGGATGCTCTTTTTCCCAATCTAGCGACAATTTTCGCATCGCAGCAATAATATCGCGTATCTCGTCATCGATGATACCGACTTTCTCTGACTGCTCCCTAAGCCGAGGATCCGGCGTCGTAATAATATCCATAACCTAATTATATCATAACAGGGAAGGCGGGTCAAGTGTCGTACGAAAATTCTTGTCCAGCCCCTCGCAAGCCTCGAGCAGCGCCTTTCTTGTACTGCTCCTTACCACTATTTCCCAAGTATATCCTCGCGCAGTTCGCTCATGAAATGCCGGCATTGGCGGTGACACCACTAGCCGCGTATCTGTTGCTAGCTTTCTGATTGCCGCGCGTACTTTTTTGATTACTGCCGCCTCTGTTTTCATCGTAATATCTAGCTTCATCACATACCGGAAAGGCGGGAAACCTCCTCTTCGCCGCTCACCTAGCAGATATTGTGAAAATCCTTCGTAGTCCTCATTTATTGCGTATTTTAGTACTGGATGCTCTGGCCGAAAAGTCTGGATAAACACTTCCGCCGTCTCAAGATGGCCTCTCCCTACGCGCCCGATCACCTGTGTTAGTAGTTGAAAAACCCTCTCCTCAGATGAGAAATCTGGTAGGGCTAGCCCCGCATCCGCCTGTACCACTCCCACTGTCCCGAGCTTTGGCAAATCTAGTCCCTTTGCGATTGTCTGCGTCCCAATCAGGATGTCCACGGCGCCATCTTTCACCTCTGAATAGATATCCGCCATTGTCTCACCTTTCTTGTTGTCTGCATCAAACCTCCGCACTCTTGCTTTAGGAAATAATCTCAGCACCTCTGACTCTAGCAATTTCGTCCCAAACCCCTTATGGATCAGTCCAGGATGTCCACACTTCGGACACCCCGCCGGCACTAGACATTTAAAGTCGCAAGTATGGCACCTCAGTTCATAATTATCCGCATGAAGCGTTAGTGGCAGATAGCAATTCGGGCAAATCAACTCCTCTCCACAGTTTTCACAAATCGTCAGCGGCGATGACCCCCTTCGATTATGGAAAATCAGTGTCTGAAGCCCATTTTTTAGATTTCGCTCCATCGCACTAATCAAAACATCTGAGAAATATCGATTTTTCCGAAAACTATCTCGATTTTTAAAATCTACTATTTTTATATCTGGCTTTAGAGCGGTATCTTTAGCCTTCTCTTTGAGCGAGACGAGCGTCCCCCGTTTCTTGGCAATATAGTAATCATCCACCGTTGGCGTCGCCGATCCGAGTATACAGTCACAGCCGAGCTTCTGGCTCATGAAGCTCGCCACTCGTATCGCCGAGTATTTTGGCGCATTCTCCTGATAATATGTCGATTCGTGCTCCTCATCAATAATAATCAGCCCTAGATTTTTAAGCGGAGCAAAAAGCGCCGACCTCGGTCCTATTACTATACGTGGCGTATCTGACTCTAGTAGAGTATTAAAAATACGATGTCTCTCCGCCTCTGTCTGTCTCGAGTGAATCGTCGTAATTATGTCACCAAATGCCCTCTGAAAGGCCTGTACGAGCTGCCCGGTCAGAGCGATTTCTGGCACTAGTAGTATTACGGACTTATGGCCCTGTAACGCATTTAGAGCCATTTTGAGGTATATATTGGTCTTACCGCTACCTGTGACGCCAAAAAGCAGTTTCGTGGCTCCTGGGGCCTCCTGGAGGCCTCTCAGGGCATTTTTTTGGTGGGGGTTAAGCGGAATAAGTGTTTCGTCATCAATTATATGGAGGGGTGACAGCCGCGGAGGGGGGGGCCCGTTGAGCCTTCGCGAAACGGGGGAGGATAGCGGCTGGCAGGACCCCTCCAGGTCATGACCGAACATTTGTTCGGTTTTCTTCACTCGCCTCTGTTTTTCCACTCCCACCGGTAGCATTAATCCCATACAAGACGATAGCGATGCCTTATAATAGCTCGCCATCCACCTCGCGGTTTCGACTAGATGCTTTGGTAGCGGCGTTGAATACAAAATTCTCGCGATTTCTTTACATTGAAAATCAGGCTGAGTAACTTTTTTGATAACTACACCGGGCACTTTAGATTTGCCAATCGGCACTTCTACAATCTGTCCAGCGGCTAGGGAATCACGCTCTGTTTCTCCTGTTCCAGAGTACTTATATGTCAGCGCTCCGTCAAAGCGCCCCACTCCTCTTCCCAGTATCACCTCGTAAAACATATTATCTATTATACCATACAAACAACGCTTGGGCGCTCGAGATGTGTTGAACCGACAAAGCTCTCGCCAAGCGATTCCTATGTATTTTTTACAATTCTGTGTTATAATGAGATAAGTTAAGCGAGGCAATATGTTAGATATATTTGTTACATCTCGGGTTCGTCGTAAAATCATCGTCGTTTTTGCGAAGTACCCTGATTTTAAGACCCACGTCCGCGGTCTAGCGAAGCTCATCAAGGAGGATCCCGGCAACATCCAGAGGGAGCTAAACCATATGGTCGAGGGCAACTTCCTCCTTGTCACCAAGCGCGGCACCACCAAGATCTATCAGACTAACAAAGAATTTCCCATTTTGAAAGAACTCCAAAGCATTGTCATCAAGTCGCAAAAAGGCAAGCCGTCCAAGACCATCGGCTAGCTAGTAACTATCGACAAGGCGCTTTCAGGTACAATAACAGAGGTCATAAATGAACAAATTATTTACTCAATTGCTCGCTCTTCGCCATATTGATGATGATTTTCTTCATCCAAACTACGAGAATCTCACCGATCCGGCCACGATGCCAGATATGGACAAAACTATCTCGCGCATCCAGAGCGCCATTAAGAACCACGAGAAGATTCTGATCTACGGTGATTATGATGTGGACGGAGTGACCGCTAGTACTGTGATGGACTCCGCTTTGCGGCTTGCCGGCGCCCTTCCGCCAGAGATCATGCTTCCAGACCGCTTCATCGATGGCTACGGTATGAGTCCGCGCCTGATTGATCGCGCCAAAGAGCACGGCATCACTCTCGTTATCACTGTTGATTGTGGATCTCGCAATCACGATATTGTCGATGAGCTTGGTCTCGCCCATATCGACACCATTATCACCGATCACCACGAGTGTGCTCCTGATTTGCCTGCTGCCATCGCGGTCGTGAATCCTCATCGCCAAGATTACACTGGTCCAGATACGCTTAAGTCTCTTGCTGGCGTCGGTGTGGCTTTCAAGGTAGCACAGGGGCTAGTCGCAGCCGGCCTGATTCCGTCTGGTCAAGAGAAGTGGCTTCTCGACCTCGTCCTCATCGGCACTATCTGTGACTCAATGCTACTTACCGGCGAGAACCGTATCCTTGGCTATTATGGCATCAAAGTCCTCGAGAAGACTCGCCGCAAAGGCCTCCGCGAGCTCATGAAAAACGCTGGCATCACCAAGATTTCCTCAGAGTCGATCGGCTTCCAGATTGGTCCTCGGCTCAACGCCGCCGGTCGTCTCGAGTCTGCCGAGCTGTCTCTGAATCTTCTTCGCACCGATTCTGCTGCCGAGGCCGCATCCATTGCCGCCACTCTCGAGGAATTGAATAGTCGCCGTCGCACCGAGCAGCGTGCCGCCACTTCAGAGATTACCAAGCGCCGTGCCGCCACTAAGAGTGATGACCAGGTGATTGTCGAGTCGGGAAAATGGCACGAGGGTATCATTGGTATCGTTGCCGGTCGCCTCGTCGAGCAATACCACCGGCCGTCTTTCGTCTTGACCGAGGTAGAGAACGGTATTTATAAAGGCTCTGGTCGTAGTTTTGGCGACTTTAGTCTCGCGGCGGCTCTAGACTCGGTTCGGGATGTTATCGAGGGAGGTGGCGGCCATGCTGGTGCCGCTGGCGTCCAGATTAGAGCAGAGAATATCGATATTTTCCGCAGTCGCATCAATGATTATTATAAGAGCCTTCATCTCACGGACCAGGAGCGATTTCTGAAATGTCACGCCGACCTCTCTACGGAGCACCTCGGTGATTTCACATTAGATTTTCTTGATAGTCTGAAGCTCCTCGAGCCTTACGGGCCAGGGAACGAAGAGCCGATTTTCTGCCTCACGGGGGCCTCTATTCTAGAGACTCGTCGTATGGGCTCCGACGGCCAACATCTCCGCCTCGATCTCCGCGGCAAAGACGGCAAGATCATCAAATGCGTTTCTTTCTTCGCTCCCGCTTCTTGGTTTACTCTCGACGAAGCAGAGAATTACGACTTCCTCATTCGCCCGATCGAAAATGAATTCCGCGGTGTCCGCTCTGTCGAAGCCCGTCTGCTTGATATCCTCCCCAGTTCTTCTGCGGACCACTACTATATATAATATATTATACTGGTCCAGTATCCTACTCTGGTCTCTCTGGGCGCAAGGTGTCTTCTTTTTTCCACAGTTTTTTCCACAGTCACATCAAAAAAAACATAAAACCGCTTGCGTTAAAAATTAAAATGCTATATAATAAAATACAATGAGTGGAAGGAAAGTCAAAAAGCTAGTGGTAGAGTCGCACGACGAAATCTATTACCCGTCAGTAGTGTTCACTAAGACGGCGAAGCCTCCCGTCAGTGAGCCCTCGCATGGCTTACCTCAGACTCCTCGGGTCACACGGCGTAGGCGACGTGGTCTGCAGGTCTGGACTTCAGGATTCGGCACTATAGTGACTGTAGCAGCAGCAGTACTAGCAATAACTCTGGCAGGATTAAGACTATTCGGCTTTCGCACTTTTACGATAATGTCTGGCTCAATGGAGCCAAGCTATCCAGTGGGATCGATGATTTATGTGAGGCCGGTAGACTATCAGACTCTCAAGGTCGGCGACGTGATATCTTACGTAGCGGGCGACGACAAAACAGTAGTTACTCACCGAATCATAGAGATAGAGACTGACCCTAGAGACGCAAGTGTATTGCGATTCAAGACGAAAGGTGACGCCAATGAGCTAGCCGACACTAAGCTAGTCCATTACAAGAACGTACTTGGCGTACCAGTATTTAATCTTCCGCATCTTGGCTATTTCGCGCGTAACATCCAAGAGCCGCCCGGCATCTATATCACACTAGTGGTGGGAACTCTCCTACTAGCGTGGACGTTTTTACCGGGGACCCTGGAAGGAAGGAGGAAAACTGCGAGCAAAAGTTTAGTATCAAAGTTATAGTAGAGTAAGGAGGCTAATGTATCACAAAGTTAGAGCTATCGTGGCTTCACTAGTGATCATAACAATATGTATATTGAGCTCGTCCGGAACATTATCGTACTTTACAGACACTGATTCGATGACAAGTAATTTCATAGTTGGTAACGCATCAACAAGCTTAGCTGTCTATGATGACGTGACCGGTGATGAATACCATTTGCTCGACGTTAGTAATTACGAACCTCTGGTCGAGAACACTGAGGTACCATTCATTCTAGAGTCGACCAACGATGGCAATATCCCAGTCTACCATAGATTTCGCGTAGTCATACCGTCCGCATTGGCTAGCGTGACGACGATAGTGTTTTCAGACATGGATGCTTGCGTCGTCGAAGACTCTACGACCGATCATACTTGTAGCAACGACAACTATGTTGTATCCTACACGCCACCAACGGACACGTCGGACGCAGAGTATAGCATCGTCAGTAAACACGCGATCTCCGTCGGGGAAAGTGTCAGTAAATGGGGGTGGCCAACCGAGAAAATCGTATTCGGTGACCTTGCCGGTATCGACACCTCAGTCTACACCTGCGAGCAGGACGACGCCAATAATTGTACATTCGGAATCGGAATCTATTCAGACTCAATCCAGACCACTGGGTTCGCGGATGCTGAAGCCGCATTCGCAGACTGAATAGAACTGATCGACAAAAATAATAACAAATAAGGAGTAATAACAAGATGAAGGCAAACAAGAAAGCCATAATAACAACCGCAACAGCCGTTAGTGCAGTGGCTCTAGCTGCTGGTGGAACGATTGCGTACTTTACGGACCACACCGATCCAATCACAAATTCCTTTACTGTAGGTGATGTGAAAATCGAAATCTACGAGTCCCAGCTCCATCGAGAAAACTCTGGAATCCAGGGAACCGTAGGCGCGCTTGCTGGTGATCCGACTTATTGTGATTACACCAAGGTGTATAGCGGAGTCAACTATAACCGTACCGGTAATGCTCTCGCTGAAATGCTAACTTATGGTGGCATGCGCTATTGTACACCAAATACTAATGCTGACAACACCGTAGGCATTTCCGCAGTAGACAACGGTCATACCCGTACTGGCTTCAACAACGCCAACCGCACTTGGGGTTATTCTGACGCGACCATTATCGAAGACGCCGCTACGTACAAGAATAGCATCGCGGGTGGTGACGCTACTGACGGCTACTTCACTACCGTGTCCGAAGGCATCGTCCCAGGTCAATGGATCCGCAAATTCACCTATGTGAAGAATACCGACAATGAGAACGCAGACTATTCTGGTAGCGATGCTTACGTCTTGATTCGCTACATGGTACCGACCTCTTATGCTGATGATCTTGATCTGAAGATTCCAGGCACTCCTTATGAAGAGGACACCAACGCTACTGAAGGTGGCATCCAGGCCTACTTCACCGCAGTTAACCGCGACAATGTTAGCGGGGAGTATAGTGCCTACGCTTTGACCGAGCATGGCATTGATGACTACACTGGCTACACTCAGACGATTGATGGCGTAGAATATCAGGTCTATGCCGCGGTAACTACTCTGCCTATTAACCCAGGCGAGATGACCTTCTGGAGCCCAGTCAATACCATCAGGTTGAAGACTGACCGCCAGAACTCCGATCCTACCGCTGCTGACTATGTAGCCCCAGATGCTATCCGCGAAGTGGTGGTAGACGCGCAGGCTATCCAGGCTAAGACCTTCAGTAATGCGGTCGAGGCTATCAATAACCTCTAATATCAAAACAAACATATCTCAGCGGGCCCTCGCGGCTCGCTGAGCCGAGTATCTAATTATAAAGGAACAAAGAAGATGACTACAAACCGCACAGCTAAAGCCTTAATGACAGCTATTCTGCTGGCTTTACCTCTGGCGGGTCTTTTTTGTCCTTCCGTCCTTGCGGCTAACAACCCAGCTAATATCGAGCTCATAGAGGTCGTCGATGACGGTAGCGGCGGATATAAGCCTTGGGAAGACGTAACCGGAGCAATGCCGGGTATGACCTATAGTGCGATTCCGCGAGTCATGAATGCCGGCACCGTTCCGACCGAAGTTCAAATCTGTTTGTCCGAGTCGGTGACCGGCCCGAACGGGGAATTAATCGCTCCCAGTAGCGACGTATTCGAGCTTAATATCAGCGAGAGTTGGACTTTAAGCGACAAAGATACTGCTACCAGGCACTGCTATTATTATGATTGGATTATCGAACCTAGCGAGATGACTGAGCCGTTATTTACGGAAATCACCCTAAGTAGCGCCCTTGGCAATCAGTATAGGAACAGTACTTTTAGCCTCCATCTCGAGGCTTTGTCACGAGGTGACAACTTTCCCATCCCAGATTCTGGTGACTCGGATAATCCCAGCAGCCCAGATACCGGCACCGCCTTTCGCTCCGCATCCCTTACTACCGCCGGCTTCGTGACTTTGTCATTCGGCGTGAGCCTACTTATCGGCATGATACTATATCTCTTCATCCATCGTCGTAGTAAATAACTATTTGTTTAAAATCATTATCTTAGGATAATGATTTTTTGATCTAATTTTTTTCTCGTAAATTCTTTACAAAAAGTCTTTACTTTTTTGTTTGTGTGGTCTATAATTAAATCATTAACAACATGAATTGAGCCCCATCGTTGTTACAGATATTACAATTTGTTTTTACACTAGATCTCATAAATGGCGCCACAAGGGCCTATACGATCTAGTGTAAATTAGATAACGATGGGGCTCACCTTGCGGCGCCTTAGTGGTTTTAAGGCACCTCAAGGATAATAAAAGAGAGGTACCATGAAGGCCATACAAAAAATCAAAAAATTATTAAAAAGTATAAGTGAGGGAGCCACTAGTAAAGTGCTTTTCGGACACGGAGTCCCCGCCGCCCGCCGTCGCTGGGGGCGGGGCTCCTTCTGTCTCGTCGTAACTCCGACAGATTCCTCAAAACACTCTACTAGTGGCTCTAACATATCTGATTCCAACAACATAAGAAGAATCACCAATTTAGTGTTTCGAGGACTCTCCGGAGCTTACGAGCGAGGTGGAAGGAGCGCGAGCCCCGTAACGACGGGCGCGAGCGACTCCGTGTCCGAGAAACATCTAAATGGTGATTCTTCTTGTGTCACACATTTCGTACTTCGCCATGGGCTATTCTTAAGCCTTTATTCATTAATTAAGAAAGCAAGTGGTAAACTACCATGGCGAAGTCGTACCAAT
>CAZZAI010000009.1:0-23273 GCA_964652665.1 uncultured Candidatus Saccharibacteria bacterium | reverse complement strand
TTTGCTGAATCATTTTTTGCGTGGCGCGTAGTCAACCGCGAAGAAAACTGACTAGTTTTTTGCCACCATGATTAACCGCTCAGAAAACCTGCCTATTTTTGTTCCCAATCACCCCAGTAAATTTGACTTTTTCACACGAAATTACATAAAACCTATTGACATTTAAGCATAAGTGTGATACAATGAAGATAAGTTAGAAAATAAAACAAACATTCTAACAAACAAAAATAAAACACAAAAACAAAAAAGGAGCAAACAAATGGCGCAAAACTACAACAAACTAATCAACATGAAATTTAATGCCTCGCCAGCAGACCGGACCATCGATCCGAAAACACGAGAAATGATCGACAACTTCCAAGATCGACACAAAATCAAACAACGCGGCTTCCTCACCCTCTCAGCTGCCGCCAAATACTAGCCAAAACCAAACTCACCACAACTAGCCAAAACCAAAACTCATCATAACTACAACAAATAAAACCCACATTACAACTTCTTAAAAAGAAAGGAGCCACTCGCAGCAAACACTATATCAAATATAATCAAGGACTTTACCAATGTAAAAACCGATCTTAAATATCGTTTCAACGACTACAATACATACAATATCGTATTGTCGCTACTTACCGCTATCGTCGCGCTAGCCTAACCAAAAAACCGCCGATAGCAGACAAAAAATAACAGAAAGGAGGCCACCAGTCGCCACGCAAAAACCGAACACCATGTTCGGTTTTTTGGTTCTCACATTACGTTATTGACTATCCAAAAAGCTTGTGTTATCATAATAACAAGAAAGGTCATCACCGTGTCGTATATGCGATACGAAACTAATAAACACGCCATGGATAAACAAAATCTTTTTACAGATTACGAGGTACTGAGCGGTTTTGTCGACAAGCTTATTGCTGTCAAATACCCGGATTACGATCCTGCCTCACTTCAAGAATACAAGAATCAACTCATCACCGCCCTCGATCGCCGCATCGTGCAGGACGTCTTGATGCGACTTCCCGATGAGCAAGTCAAGAGTATTCACGATCGCTTCGAGAAAGAGGGAATTGATTTCGCTTCCGAATTCCAGTCGGCCGGTCTTGATCTAGAATCTATCATGGCGGATTCCATCACGGCCTTCGGCAAAGAAGTTTTAGGAGAAGCATATCATGAATAAAGAAATGATGAAAAACCTAGAAAGATCCACCAAAGAACTCGAGCGTATCGAGCGGGAGAGCAATCGCTCTCGTGGTAATATGACGGGCCGCGCCGCCGAGAGTTCTACCGCTCGGTACGAGATGGGTAAGCGCAACAAGAATCTACTCGGTGGAGTACTTGCAGTCTGCCTTGCTGGTGCTATAGTTGTCGCCGGTTTTAAGCTCGGTCTCGTCGACAAAATTATGAATAATTCAAACAACAACGACACCGATTCAGACACTCAGGCTTCTGACACGATCGGCGCTGGTGACGAATCTTCCGAGACTGATACTAGCACCCCAGGCGAAGAAGAAACATACGGCGAACACGAAGGCCGCCTCAAGAACGGCACTTATTACAACTACTCCAGCTATATGAGCGAGGCCAAGAAGAACATTGTTTCCTTCGGTCCCGCCACATCTGGGAGAGAAGGTCTAGAGAAAAACGCCGCTGAGAATCCACAAATTCTCGCCTCTTATGCTACCGACATACTTCTTCCGCACGAACTTCAGTCTGCCCTCGACGAAGCCGATTGCAATGAGTCGCTCTCAAAGACCGACCCGACCTCGCAGCTCATCGGGATTATGCTAGATGAGAATAATCTGTCCGGTGGCAAGCTCCAAGCTGCCCTTCAGAATCGCTACCACGACGCCTTGAACAGTCGTGACGGCTCTAGTACCAAGGTGGAGAGCACGACGACTACCGGTCCAGTTATGACCGAGCATCTCTTCGCTCTCGATGAGAATGGTAAGATGATCCGCGATTACGAAGCATTACAGAACGTCAAAGATCCTAGTGCTATCAAACTCGGCGTTTCAAGAAGCGAACGCCACAATTCTAGTACTACCCGTGTCACCCGCTTTGCGTTCGATGAAAACGGCGACCCGGTCGTCATCGTCAAAGAGTACAACGACGATTGTGGCCAACAAGTCAATCATCCAGAAGGCCATGTTCCTGCCGGTCGCACCGACATTACTGACGAAATTGGAGAAGAGTCATCCACCGAGGAAGTCAAGCAGGGCGAGACTACGGTCGAAGAGGAAGTCGGCGGTAGCTACGAAGAAGAGGGAAAGGACAAAACCGACGAAACCGACGATTCATCCAGCGACTCTGGCCGTTCCGGCGGTTCGTCCAGCTCCGGTGGTTCGTCTCATTCTGGTGGCTCGAGCAGTCATAATGACGACCGTAGGCCCACCGAAGAAAAGCCTGAGACACCTAAGCCCGAGCAGAAGAGCTACACGAACATTACTCGTGTCGATACTAATACCGAGCATCAGAACGAATCCGAGCGTCACACCACTGACATCAACCAACACGAATTCTCCACTAAGGAGCAGCCCGTCACGCCGCAGCCATCCACTGTCAAAGATTCCTACGAAGACACCGTATTGAATTATATTAACCCGGCGAACAAATTTGTCGAACACACCGGCTCCAGCGACAAGGCTCAAGTTTCCGTAGAACAACCTGCCCCGGAGCGCCCGTCGATCACTGTGGATCGGTCCGCCGACTCGGGTTCTAACAGCTCCGACTCAGGCTCTAGCCGTTCCGAGACTTCCTCCGCCCCCAACACTATCTCATCTGCAAATGACTACACTACCGATATCACCTCCGGCGAGAACTATGATGATACCACTTCCGGCTTCGAATCCTTCTCGAACAACAGCTCGTCGGAATCTAGCGATACATCTCCTTCCGCGCCTAGTAGTTCATCAGAGTCTAGCACCCCATCCGAATCCTACACCCCTAACGAATCTGAGGCCTCTACTCAAGCTGTCGCAAACGCAGCCGAAACCCCCATTTCCGAAGCTCCAAGCTCTCCGTCTACTACTGGCACCGACTATTCTATCGAGGATCTTCTAAGATAAGTAACACTAAGAAAGGAACCGCATGAAAACTCACATCATTCACAAATTCCATACCACCAGCAAGCTCCACCTCGCTCATAAAATCCACTCCGTTCACAATCTCCGCCTCACTCACACTAGCAAAATCTCACTCTTCGCCATCCTTGCGACCGCCGCCGCGGCAGTAGCCACCTCGGCCATTTCTACTTCCGTCTCTGCTTGGGGTCCAGAGCGCGACACCTACACCATGGAAGCTCCTGCTTCTTCCGCCACCTTTAACTCTATCACCAATAACCCCACCATCGGCGACGAGCGCGATTTTGTCCGTGTCGGCCAGATTAATGCCGACGTTACCGACCTAACCAACGAGGCCGAGATTCTCCCCGGTCACCAGTATCTCGTCTATATTTATTATCACAACGACGCTTCCGCCACCTATAATGGCCCAGAATATCACAATGTCGGTGTCGCTTTCAAGTCTCGCATCTCTACTACTTTCCCGACCATTCTCGCCCCGAAGGAGTCTGGCACCGTCTCCGCGACCATCACCGCCGAGAATACCACTCCGCTCTCTGTCTGGGACGAAGCGACTTTTGTTAATAACACCGGCGACAAGCTAGTGTTAAATTATGTCCTCGGCTCCGCCAAGATTTACAACGATTGGAAGACTAATGGCTCCGTCCTCTCCACGAATCTCTTTTCCGAAGAGGGCACCTTGATCGGTGTCAACAGCCTGAACGGTATCGTCCTTGGCTGCGACGAATACCACGGTGTCGTCTCCTATGTAGTCGAAGCTCGCGCTCTCTCTGGCTCGCTCGAGAAGACTGTCTCTACCGATGGTACCAATTTCTCTGATTCCGCCACTACCACTCCAGGCTCCGTTCTCACTTTCCGCCTCACCATGAAGAACACCGGCGACATCGGCCTCACCAACACGACCATCCAAGATTCCTTGCCAGACGGCCTCACGCTCGTCCCTGGTTCCGTCACCTTGACCGCCAATGACTCTGGAGTCTACGATCCACTCACTGATGATATTATCAGCACCGGTTTCAATCTCGGCCGCATCGGTCTCGGCAATACCGTCACTATCACCTACCAGGCCAAGGCCGCCGATGATATCGACTGCCCAGGCGTGGTTCTCACCAATACCGCGACCATGATCTACGATTCCGACGAGACCTCTGGCGAGTCCCGTACTGCCTCCGCCAAAATCACTATCGAACGCTCCGGTTGTGGCGAGACCCCCATCACCCCGCCTGTCGACGGTCCCGCCGAAGAACTTCCCGACGAGATCGTGAATACCGGCCCGCTCGAGATTGTCATGGCGGTCATCATAGTCATTGCTATCGCCGGCGTCGGCTTCTACTTCTGGCGCACCCACTTCGTCCTGCGCTCTGTCAAGAACGAAGTCTCCGGCAAATCTCGCGACCTTGTCTCCCGAGACCACAATCAAGGCTCTGCGTCTCGTAGCTCCAGCTCGGAAAATCATGACTCTAGCCTAAGGAATCATGACTCTGCAAAAGAAGATCATAATACGCCAAATAACAGGGAAGAATAAAATCATCATCCCATTCCAACCAAACACAACTCTGCTCGGAGAAAACATAACTTTCCTCCCGGCAGAGTTTTTGTGGTGTCCCTCTCGACATTTTCTCGCAACAATCTGCTTGCGACATTATCACGCAATAACAACACATTTTCTATAAAACCACTTGCGCGATCGTTCAAAGTGCGTTATAATTAAAATGCCACAATAATTCAATTCATTAAAAAGACGCTTTTCATAAGCAATGCTTAATAGAAAGCAGAATAGGCACCATTAGGAAACTATGACGCCTTCTATTAAGCAAGTCTTAGTGGATTGAATCATTGTGGCACCTAGTGGTGCCTATTTTGTTATGAATATCGCACTTGTGGAACGCTCGCAAGTATATCACATCAAAAGGCCCCGAATAAAAACTAAAGCGAGGTACTCATGCCAAAAGTCATACATCAAACCAACACCAAACAAATCTTAAAAGAAGCACGCATCTTCTTGCCACTTCTGATTACTGTATTTCTTACCATCACATCTGCCTACGTCCTATCTTCCCACACTTCCACCGCTCTAGACCAGAACAGCGTCTCTGCTTCTGTCAAAGTTTCCGAATCTTGTGCTATGACTATCTCTGGTGCCGATAGCCACTCTGTCGAACTCGTTGGTGGCATGGTGGAACAAAATATTGGTGAATCTACCATCTCAGTCGCTTGTAATGATATTAATGGTTATAGCATTTATGCCGTAGGCTATGGTAATGGAACCGAAGGCAATACCAACCTAACCGGCACCACCACTGGCGAAATCATCCCTACCGGCACCGACATACCAGAGGCAAGTGGTAATCCAGTCAGTCAGTCTCAATGGGCAATGCGCCTCTCCGCTGTCTCTAGTGAATTTGTCCCGACCATCGTCTCCGACTCCGAGGGCTCCTTCGCCTCTAACCACAAGATTCCGAGTACCAATACCAAAGTTGCTACCTTTACAAACAACATTAGTCTTACTGGCTTTTCTAAGATTTCTACTACCTATGCAGTAGGTGTGATTCCTTATCAAGCTGCCGATACTTATACTGGCCAAGTAAAATATACTCTTGTCCATCCAAACTTCGCCGATTCCAACCAAAAAGTCTACATGCAAGACTTAACTCCAACTATGATAGCAGACTTACTACCCAATGTCGGCAATACTTTTGTTGCTTACGACAAGCGTGACAACCAATCTTACAAAATCGCCAAACTCGCTGATGGTAAATATTGGATGGTAGAAAACCTCAACCTCGCCGGCGGTACCACCATTACTCCAGACGATTCTAACGTCACCGAGAGTTATACCCTCCCAACATCCGCCACCAAAAACACTGACAACAACGACCTGACAGACTCCACCCAGTTTAGCGACAATAGCGTAGCCTACGTCTTTAATTCCGGCAACGAAACTAATTGTGGCGCTTCTAGTCAGAACACCCCCTGCGGCAGTTACTACTCCTACCTCGCCGCCACCGCCGGCACCGGCGCGAGTGTAACCGCTGACGGTTATAACGCTTCCGGCTCCATCTGTCCGAAAGGTTGGAGATTGCCAACCGCCACAACTGAAGGCGTGCCTCGTGATAGTGGTGGATACACTGGCGGCGACTTCTATCAAATGATTCTCGCAGAGACTGGTCAGTCCAGCTTAGCTAATAGCTATTACGAGTTAACGGCAAACTTCTACAACAACGCTGGCCCAGGCACGACGCCAGGCTTCCTGCTCGCCGGCTACTACTACACTTCGACGTTCAGAGATGGTGGTTCGAGCGGCTACTATTGGTCCTCTACTTCTATATCCGGTACTAGCGCCTACCGCCTGGACTTCAATTCGTCGTTCGTGGATTCCGCGAACGGTAACAATCGCAGGGACGGATTCTCAGTGCGCTGCCTCGCCAATTCCTAGCCGTCCGCTAGCATTGTAGGTGAGCAATCTCACTGCTCCATTTCCGAGCATTGAGCAAGCCCGAGTGAATTTCAAAAAGCTCCCCGAGACGAGTACCGGACAGTCCCGGGCGCAGTCCCGGCGGAGCTTTAAGAAATTTGCCCGGCGCGAAGCTCACCGCGAAGAAATGGAGTAGTGAGATTGCTTGTTTTGTGATTGGGCGAAATGTTGTGAAAATTATCGTGGCGCGAGTCAACCAGCGCGGAATCGGAGCATAGCTTGTCTATCGCGCTCACTAGGATATCTCAGAGGTTAGTTATCCCATATCACATCTTGCCATTCTCTCACATCTGTGCTATAATGTAACTATTATCAGCTCAGCAAGCGAGTCCCTGCGCCCTAGCGCCGGCGAGAACCAAGCCGTCCCCGCTAGGCGCAAACTGTGTTTGCTTTAACCAAAGGAGTAACATGAAAGATTACGAACTTTCAGTCCTATTTCACCCAGATTTAGAAATGAATCTGGATCCGGCGATCGAGAAGGTCAAGAAGCTCATCGACGCCAACGGTGGTGTTATCACCAAAGAAGAGAACGAAGGTAAGAAGCGCATGACTTACGCCATCAAAGGCCAAGATTACGCTTGTTACTATTTCGCCGATGTGCAGTTCCCAGCGGATGCACCGGGCAAGGTCGAGGCCGTTCTCAATATTACCGACGAAGTTTTGCGTCACATGCTTGTGAAGGCTGACCCTCGCAAAGCCAAGATGGAGGCCCGCCGCAGTGCTAAGGCTCCTGCCGAAGAAGAATCTTCAGAGGAGGAGAAATAATGCGCGGATTCTCTAAGGCCATCATTGCTGGTAACCTCACACGTGACCCAGAGCTTCGCAACACACCAAGTGGCGCCACTGTTTGTGGCTTCTCTGTCGCTGTCAACCGCACTTATCGTGGTGCAGATGGCGAGAATAAGGACGAAGTTTCTTATATCGAGTGTACCGCTTGGGGTAAACAAGCCGAGACCCTCGCGCAATATGCCAAGAAGGGCACCGGCATCCTCGTCTCCGGTCGTCTCTCTCAGCGCAGCTGGGAAGATAAGAACGGCGGTGGCAAGCGCTCTCGTACCGAGATCGTAGTCGAAGATTTTAACTTCCTCGGCGGCGGCAACGGTTCTGGCGCTAGCAGTAACTCTAACTATGGCAGTTCTAGCTACGGTACCCCAGCATCTAGCAGTGCTACGGATTCTGCGGCGGACATCCCAGACGACATCCCAGATGGTGAAATCGATCTCAGTGAAGTGCCATTTTAATATAATTAGTAAAAGGATTTTAAATGAAAAGGTATAAAAATGACCCAAATCTATACTTCGATTACCGCGATGTGAAGACTCTTTCGCGTTACATCGATGTATATGGCCGGATTGAGCCGATCTCCAAGACTGGCCTCTCCGCTAAGCAACAACGTCAACTAGCAGTCGCTATTAAGCGCGCCCGCCATTTGGCTCTCTTGCCATTTGTATCAAATAACTAAGGAGAAATATGTACGGACCTACAGACCTAAAGAAAAACACACTCATTACTTTGGACGGTCAACCGTACAAGGTGGTAGAATATTCTCAGAAAGTCATGGGCCGTGGTGGTTCAATCGTAAACGTTAAGGTAAAGAACCTCATCACTGGCGCCCTCCTCCCCAAGACTTTCAAAGGCCAAGAGAAGATCGAGCCTGCCGAGGTTACTACTCGCAAGGTTCAGTATCTCTACAAGGACGACGAGAAGTTTTACTTCATGGACCCTGAGACTTTTGAACAATATGAGCTAGCCGCCGATATGGTTGGCGACTCAAAGGATTTCATGAGAGATGGTGACGAGATGGAAATTGAGTTCTATAATGGCTCACCGATTAATCTTCGCTTGCCAAAGAACCTTTGGCTCGCGGTGACTTACACCGAATCTGTCGTCAAAGGCGATACTACGACTTCTGTCATGAAAGACGCGACATTGGAAACCGGCGTCGTCATCAAAGTCCCGGCCTTTATCAAAGAGGGTGATATCGTATCTGTCGATACGGAGACTTATGAATACCGCGAACGTCGCAAATAGGGGTTATTACAAAATTGAAGGTGCCGCGCGCGCCTTCAATTTTGATTTTCGCGGCAAAACAGTACTTGACATCGGTTCCTCTACGGGTGGTTTTACCGCCTATGCTTTGGAGCATGGCGCCGCTAAAGTCATCGCCGTCGAGAAGGGAACTAATCAGATGAAAGCTCCTCTCCGCTACGACTCTCGTATCGAGCTCCACGAGAAGACCGATATTTTTGATTTTACTTATACGCCTGCTCCTGACATTATCGTGGCCGACGTATCATTCTTAAGCTTGACAAAAGTCCTGATGTATGCTAAAATACACTTAACGCGCCCCAATACGCAATTTCTTGTCATGCTTAAGCCTCAGTTCGAGGCTACTCCTACCGACTTAAACAAAGGCGTTGTAAAGAACGAAAAAATCCGCCGCCGCATTATCAAATCTTTTGAATTCTGGCTAAAGAATAATGGCTTTATTATTTTGAATAAACGCGATAACGACTTGAAAGGCCGCACCGGGAATCAAGAACGATTCTACCATTTAGTCCTTGCCAAACATTAGACATAAGCGTATAATAATAAGTATGAACTTATTGCATGGCGTGGGTGATTTCTTCTCATTAGACATCGGGACTAACTCGATGCGTATTGTGCAACTCTATGGCAATAGTAAATCCGGCTGGACACTCAGTCGCTATGCCTACGTACCAATCGAGGAAAAGCTAGTAAACGACAATTCCGAGCTTGGCCGCAAGCGTCTCGGTGAGGCGATTTTGGGCGCCGTGAATCAAGCCGGCATTAAGACCAAGAATGTTGCCGTTGGCCTCCCTGCATCGAAGACGTTTACCAGTATTGTCGAGACCGACACTCTTCCGGCAAAAGAGCTCGCGAAATCTTTCAAGTACGAAATTGATAAGTATGTCCCGATGTCGCTTTCTGATGCGAAGGCCGATTATGTCGTGCTAGGCTTAAGCCCGAATGACCCCGCGAAGACCGAGATACTGGTGAGTTCCGTAGCTAAGGAATATGCCGAGTCTGTCATGGAGATGATCGAGAAGACAGGTCTTAATATTATCGCGATGGAGCCAGAGCCGCTTGCTATGGCCCGCGCTCTGGCTGTGCCGGGCGCGATGGATGCTACCATGATAGTAGACTTCGGTGAGAAATCCACCGATCTCGTCATCGTTTATAAGAATCAGCCCCGTCTCGTTCGTTCCATTCCGGGTGGCTTTGGCCAGCTCATCCGTACCGTTTCTAATGCGCTGAGCGTCCGCGAGGATCAAGCTCGCCAGTTCATCTTGAAATTCGGTCTTGCCGAAGACAAGGTCGAGGGGCAAGTCTTCAAGACCCTTACCCCATCTCTCGATACCTATGCCGATGAGCTCACGAAATCCGTCCGCTTTTTCCAGACGAAATATTTGAACGGCCGTGTCGGTGGCATCGTCCTCTCTGGCTACGGCGGCATTATTCCGCTCTTTGCCGAATACATCGAAGCCAAGACCAATATTCCAACTATGAAAGGCAACCCATGGCAGCTTGTCCGCACCACCGAAGAACAACAGCGCGCTCTCGCTCCAGTCGCCTCCGAATTTGCCGTCGTGATTGGTTTATCCGAAAGGAGTAATGACTAATGGCCGCGAAAGAAATCAAACTCCCTTCAGTCAAGGAGATTATCGCGAAGATTCGTAAAAATGCGCCTTCTCGTCCGATTCATCCTGAGATTAATCTTGTCCCAGATATCAAGAATGAGATGATAAAAGCCTTAAAGCTTCGCAATTTTATCTTTTTCCTGTGTATTGTGATTTCATCAGCCAGTCTAGGTGTCGGGCTTATTTTTACCAGCATTGCCGCCGGCCAACAAGCTTCTGTCGATGGTAAAAAAGCCACACTCGATGAGCTCTCTAAGAAAATCAATTCCTATTCTGACCTAAGTGACTTCCTGACTATTCGTGATCAACTTGGCAATCTTTCCGCTATCGCGAGCAACAAGAAACTACTCTCCCGCACCTTCAGTGTTCTCTCTGCCATCGTCCCGACTGGCGCCGATACGATTACGATTTCCGAGCTCAGTATCAATCTCTCCGGTGACAGCCCGACCTTTAGCTTCGATGCTCAAGCCAACGCCGGCGAAGCTCCATATATCGATTATAATGTTCTCGATTCCTTTAAGAAATCTATGCAATACATGCGGTACGACACCGGGACTTATGTCGACAAATACGGTGCCGAGATTCCTGCCTATTGTATGATAGAGAATGGTACCGATGGCGCTACCTTTACTGATCCAGAAAAGGGCTACTACGCTTATTGGCTTATCACCGGCGAAGGCTGTAACCCATCTTACGAAGAAGAGGACGACTCCACAACCACTCCTAATCTTGCTCTCGACAAGCTTACCGCTGGTTACACTACTACCACCTACAATAATCAGACAGTTGTCAAAGTCTGGCGCACGCCACAATTTGCCGACTGGTACAAAGAAAATCCTAAGACCGGTGAGCCACAGATGGATTTGAGTGGTAGTATTACTAACGTTGCACATTTTGAAAGCTCGTGTATTACTTACGAAGGTATCGAAGCTGAAGATGGTACAATTTCGTGGGCTTCCTACAATGATACATGTTTACTCGTCCCCGATGGTAATGACGGTATCAGGATCACCGATTCATCAAACGGTCGCGGCGCCGGCGACGAACTAGTCTTGAGATTTTCCGCCACCATCTCCTTCAATCCTGAGGTCTATAGCTTTACCAATAAACACGTCCTCGCTATCGCGCCTTCCGGCCGTTACAATGTGACAGATTCTTACGTTCAGATTCAAAATATGTTTGGCGAGCGCGCAGCCGATTGTGCTGCCGGCGACACCGCTTGTAATAATGCTAATGAAGGAGGGAATTAATGGCTCGTGAAGTTGCGATTTTAAAACGCGCCAAAATCAGCAAAGCTCAACAATATATGCTTTTTGCAGTTTTTGGTGCCGCTTTGGTGCTTGGCGTGGCGGTGGCGCTCATCCTTCATGCCGTCAACAAGATTACTTTTAACTCTAATGTTATCGCCGCCGAGGAGCAAGCCATCGTCACTTACTCCAATGCCGTGAAAAATATCGGCATCTGCAAGAAGCCAGCCGGTACCGTTTATAACCTAGAAGAGATTCAGGCTTGCAATCCGGATTCCACTAGCATTGCGTCCGTGAGTGGCACTCTCCGCTATAATATTATGGAGAATTTAGCCGCCTCCGAAGTCTTAAACTCCGTTCCCAAAGAGAATTCTAGTGATTGTCTCAACCCCGCCACCAACAAGAATTATACTTTTGACGAAATGAATGCGCTCTACGACGAGGCCGAGACTGACGAAGAGATGGCAGCCGCAAGCGAGCTCATTCAAAGTTGCTCGGCGCTTCGTATTATTCCAGACGCTCTCCCCGCCTTTAAAAATGAAGAGGCCCTTCTCTCCAGCCTTAACAAAATCTTCTTAATTTCCGGTTGGGAGCCGGAGTCGCTTAGCCCTACCGGCACATCTAGCTCGTCCAGTCTCGGCACTAATCTGAATACTTTCTCTGTGCGTTTGTCCGTCGAGGCCGACTCTGCTACTACGATGACCGTCCTAGACAACATTGAAAAATCTATCCGCGAGTTCAATATCGAGCGTGCCACCATCGAATGGGGTGGTGATAACACGCTGATATTACAAGCCCAGGCCACAGCCTTTTATATGAATCCATCCACTCTCGTCGAGTCTAATAGAACACTTAAACCAGGAGGAAGATAATGAAATTTGATCTCACATCATCAATCATCATTGGTATTATCGGTGTCGTCATCGCGTTTTTCGTCACCAATATTTTCTTACCAGAAATCGAGAGCTTTAGCTTCAAGACTCTCAGTTCTAATCCTAGTACGACTCTCGCCGATCCAAATCCCGACGTTTTTAATTATCGCGCCATCAATCCTACCGTAGAAGTCTACGTCGGACAGTCTAGCGACAATACAAAAAGCGAGGGCGAGTAAATGGCTATTCTTACCAAAGAAGCCGAGTCTAGGATTATCGGCCTGCTTCTTTCGGAAGGCCTAGCCGATTCGAAGCTTGTCGAAATCGCCAAGAATTCTGCCGATGCCGAGGGTAAATCTGTCCTTTCTGAGCTTTCCGCCAAGAAAATTATCACCGATAGTATGGTCGCTCGTGCCACTGCGGCTATCATCGGCGTGCCATACGTTGAGCTCCACAATATCATCATCGACCAAGACATTCTCACTAAGATTCCGCGTGAGGCCCAGCAGCGCGTGATGGCCATTCCGCTTGGCGAGAAAGACGGCATTTTGAATGTCGCGATGTCCGACGTCACCAATGTCCAAGCTACCGACTATCTTTCTAATCTCGTCAGTCAGCCGATTCGCGTCTGGATGTCTAGTGAGCGTGGCATCCGTGAAATGATCGAGAAAAACCACGGTGACTTCTCTGGTGTCAAAGAAGCCGTCCGTACTTCCAACGCCGAAGTCGCTGCCGCCGAGAATGAACAAAGTAACGTCAAGACTATCGTTCAAGATTCTCCAATTTCAAAGGCGCTTAACACCATCCTCAGTTATTCCGTCAAAACGAAATCTTCTGATATTCACATTGAGCCACTGGAGAACTCGCTTGTTATCCGTTGTCGCATCGATGGTGTTCTCCGCAAAATCATGGAGCTACCAAAATCTGTCGCACCGGCGCTCGTGTCGCGCATTAAAATCTTATCCAATCTGAAGATTGACGAGCATCGCGTTCCGCAAGACGGCCAGTTCACTGTGCTTGTCGATGATAAAGAGATCGATCTTCGTATCGCCATCGCTCCTACTACTTGGGGCGAACAAGTCGTCATTCGTATTCTTGATAAGCAAAGTTCCGATATGACCATCGACAAAATGGGCATGAGCGGCCGCGCCCTTCGTGCCGTGCTAGAGGGCATCAAGAAGCCGAACGGCATGATTTTGACATCCGGCCCGACTGGTTCTGGTAAGTCTACGACTCTTTATACCCTTATTCAACAGATTAAGTCCGAAGAGATCAATATCGTGACCTTGGAGGACCCTGTCGAATACAAAATGGAGGGAATTAATCAGACTCAGGTCAATGTCGATGCGGGACTCACTTTTGCCGCCGGGCTCCGTTCGATCTTGCGTCAAGACCCCGACGTGGTAATGGTAGGTGAGATTCGTGATGGTGAGACAGCAAGTCTTGCGGTCCAGGCCGCTCTTACTGGTCACCTTGTGTTTAGTACTCTTCACACCAACTCCGCTGCCGGTATTTTGCCGCGTCTCCTAGACATGGGTATCGAGCCATTTCTTTTGGCTTCTACTCTTAATGTGGTGATTGGTCAGCGCCTTGTCCGTCGTATTACCGACAAGCACGAGACCTACAAATCTTCTGAGATTGAGACTTCTAGCATCAATTCCATTATTGGTGATTTACTCCCTACAACTCAAGACCAAGTCGCAGCCGTAAGCGAAGATTTGGGCTATCCTGGTCTCCCCGTAAAAAATGACGAATACTACCTTTTGTCGCGTGGTGTTGATACCAAAGAAACTCCAGGTGGCTACAAAGGCCGCGCCGGCCTCTACGAAGCCATCACTGTAGACGAAGATATTCAGAAAATGATCGTAAATCACTCCACTGCAGCCGAAATTATGCGCTTAGCCCGCGAGAAGGGAACAGTCACTATGCGTCAAGACGGCATTCTGAAAGTACTCTCTGGCGTCACCACCATCGACGAAGTCAACCGCGTCGCATCCGACTTATCGTAAAACCATAATTCTTGTGCTATAATAATATTATGGAAACTGGGCAAACGATTAATCAATCATCACAACCACGAATCGAAACTATGCTGGAGGAATGTGTCCGCCGCAAGGCCTCTGATTTGCACTTGCAGTATGGCTTGCCTCCGATTTTGCGTGTCGATGGTGCGCTTACCCCGATTCCGAATATGCCAGTTTTGACCGAAGACATGCTTAAGAACCTTATTTTTGCCACCATGGACCAAGACCAGCAGAAGATTTTCTTAAAAGACAAAGAATTCGATTATTCTTTTGGTTTTGGTGAGATTGCTCGTTTCCGTGTTAATGCTTTCCATGAGCGTGGCAAAATGGCTGCCGCCTTCCGTCTTATTCCAAATCACATCGTCCCGATTAATGATTTAGGTATGCCGGCAATTGTCGAGAGCTTCGCCGACTTTCCGCGTGGCTTGGTGCTTGTCACCGGCCCTACTGGTTCGGGTAAGTCGACTACCCTTGCTGCCTTGATCGATAAGATTAATCGCGACAAGTCCGTCCATATTATTACTATTGAAGATCCAATCGAGTTCACACACAAGTCTCAGCGTTCTGTGATTGTCCAGCGCGAAGTTCATTACGATACTTTTAGCTTCGCCGCTGCTCTTCGTTCTGTCTTGCGTCAGGATCCGGATGTTGTGCTGATTGGTGAGATGCGCGATCTCGAGACAATCCAGGCTGCGATTACTATCGCCGAGACGGGGCACCTTGTTTTCGCTACACTTCATACTAATTCTGCCGCCCAGTCTATCGATCGTATGATTGATGTCTTTCCGGCACATCAGCAGCCACAGATTCGCTCTCAGCTCGCAAATATGTTGATGGCAATCTGCTCTCAGCGTCTTGTTCCGGCCGTGGGTGGCGGGCGTGTCTGCGCCGCCGAAATTCTCGTCGCTAACTCCGCTATTCGCGCACTCATCCGCGATGGTAAGACTTTCCAAATCGATACCGCTATTCAGACCGGCGCCGAGCAGGGCATGCAGACTATGGACCGCACCCTCGCGAAGCTTGTCCAATCCGGCGTCATCACTTACGATTCCGCACGCGAGTACGCAGTTGATATTAATGAGCTTAATCGCTATGTAAAGGGCTAAAGTGAAACGATTTAACTACAAAGCACGCGACAAAGAGACCAACAAAATCGTCAAAGGTACCATTCAGGCCGAGACTGAGCAAAATGCTGGTCGTCTTTTGCTCGACCAGGGACTAATCCCGACATCGGTTGTCGAAGAAGGTGCCGCGAACCCGCTACTTAAAGCCACCAGTCGTGTCACTACTAAAGACCGTATTATGTTCACGCGCCAACTCGCGACGCTCATCGGTGCCGGTCTGCCGCTTTCTGCCTCGCTTCGTACCGTCGCCGAGCAGACTCAGGGCAAAGGCATGCGCGCCATCGCTGAAGAAATTATCGCCGCCGTCGAATCTGGCAAAAGCCTCTACGAAGCTTTTGCCGCACACCCCAAGATTTTTAATGGCGTCTACTTAGCGCTTATTCAAGCCGGCGAGAAATCTGGTACACTCGATATTTCCTTGAAACGCCTCGCCGACCAAGAAGAGAAAGACGCCGCCATGATGGGCAAAATCAAGGGCGCGCTCGTTTATCCGGCTATTATTTTGGTTGTTATTATCGTAGTGCTCGGCTTCATGATGTTTGTTGTCGTTCCACAAGTCCAGCAGCTCTATCAGGATCTTGGCGAAGAATTACCTGGCCTTACTCAGGGGCTCGTCAACCTGACCGATTTCATCGTCCAACTTTGGTGGCTCATTATTCTCGTCATCGGCGGTGTCATCGCAGCCTCCATCTATCTTATCAAGAACACTAAAGCTGGTCGTCATGCTATTGATGCTTTCAAGATCCACGTCCCGATTTTTGGTGGCCTATTCCGCAAGCTCTACGTCTCTCGTTTCGCTCGTACTGCCGAGATGATGCTAGCCTCCGGCGTGCCCCTGCTTGATTCTATTACGATTTCGATCAACGCCGTTTCGAACTCCGTCGTTGAAGACGAGTACAAAAAAGCTCTCGATCCAATCAAAAGCGGCAAGCCTTTATCCGAAGCCCTCGAAGAGCGTAATTATATGCTGCCACTAGTTCATCAGATGGCATCCATTGGCGAGGAATCTGGTCAGATCGACGAAATGCTTGGCAAAGCTGCTGCCGTCTATGAAGATGAGCTCGACGAGCAAATCAACAACATCTCTACTATGATTGAGCCGATTCTTATGGTGATTATGGCGGGACTTATTGGCGTCGTAGTTGGCGGTACTTTGCTCCCAATCTACTCACTCGTAAATTCCATCGCCGCGTAAAATACTATTGATTTTTTCGGAAAAATCATGTATTATAAACATAAGTATTAAGTCTAGAAAGGATTTATAATGGCTAAAAATATTAAAACTAAAAAAGGCTTTACGATTATCGAAGTCGTATTGGTCCTCGCGATCGCCGGCCTCATCTTCTTGATGGTGTTTGTGGCTCTTCCACAGCTCCAAAGGGCTCAGCGTGATACTCAGCGTCGTCAAGATTTATCTCGCGTCGTCACGGCTCTCGTCCAATACCAGACCAACAACCGTACCAAGCGTAATAATCTTCCCCCAGCCGGCATTGCGCATTACGTAGAAAGCGGTGATACGTACATCTGCGAAGGCACCGCCCCAGCTGCTAGTACGAGTTCTTTGATGACTATTGCTTCCATTACGCCTATGTTTACGCTCGCGGCCACAGAAACTGAATCTACTACTGAAGACGCAAAGACTTCAGCTTGTAATTTCATTAAGAATTACATGAATGCAGCTGGCGCAACAAATACCTTTGACGATCCAGATGGCGTGCCATATAATATGGTAATCACTGGAAATATGACAACCAATAAGTTTGAGCCTCCGTATTCATTTGGCAATGCTAAACTAGAAGCGGTTGGAACTGAATATACAATTGGTGGCAATCAGGCATATGATGAACATGTTATTTTCGTCGTTCCAGGCGGAACGTGCAGTGGCGAGAATGTCGTCAAGGACGAGCTCCGTCACTTCGCAATCCTATATAAGCTCGAAGGCGCCGGTACCTACTGCGTCGGTTCTGACAGCAACTAATTAGCCATTATAAGTAGTAGCTTCTAAATCGCCCCAACGGGGCGATTTAGTAATATTTCAGAAAAACATATACATGGAGGGGTGACAGGCGCGGAGGGGGACCCCCGCTGAGCTTTGCGAAGTGGGGGAGGACAGCGCCTGGCAGGACCCCTCCAGCGCATGTTTCTTTTAGCCTTATAGGCCTGCCCACTCCTCTGGCCTCTTTTGTTGGACTTTTCTTCCTCCGGAGAAAAGTCCAAGGTATTTATGTATTCTCGCAATATACCCCGCCACCCTCGAGCCGGTACAAAGCTGCGACTCGCCGTATATTATTAGAATATACCGCTTCGCCACCATAGCAAATCGCACTTGTCACGATGAACATTTTATATGCCGTCGCATTACTTCCGAATCGGTCATTGTATAGTGCCGTGAGCTGAGAATTATTGCAGGTCTTATACCCGTCACTATTACTGGCCCCTTCTTTACAAGTCATTATCACCCAATCATACCTAGGCCCATCCGGATCCACGAATGTATTTTTGTCGAAGTAATCGCGATAGAATCCCGCCCAGCTCGTATCATCGATTTTGCCTGTCGGATAAGTCATTTCGCCATTGCCGTCGAATTGTATCTCTACTACACCATTATCTTGTTCGAGCCGCCGGTTTTCCGTGCTCGTCCCGGGCAACGCTCCTCGACTATTGTTTGACTGGTAGTTCTTGAGCGTACTGATGAATCCCATCACGTCTTCGCGCCGGTCTGTATCGCGCTGCGACGCAAAAAGCCCAGGCAAAGCCACAAAAGTCATTGCGAATATCAGCCCCGCAATCGCGAGTACTAACACTACTTCTATGAATGTAAACCCTTTTTTCGTCTTCATACTACCATCATATCACATTTATGGTAAAATTAAGATATGATAATTGCCTTTTTTATCTTAATGTTCGTCCTTGGCGCAGCGCTCGGCTCGTTTTTATGCTGTCAGGCTCGCCGTCTTCGCCGTAGGGAATTACATCAAAAGCCCCTCGGCTCCCGCTCGGTTTGTCCCCATTGCCGTCATCAACTAAGGTGGTACGAGAACATCCCGATTGTCTCTTGGCTTACCCTGCGCGGCCGCTGTCGCTATTGTCACAAGCCTATCGGTCTCGCCGAGATACTCTCGGAGCTCGGCACCGCGCTCGCATTTCTTATTGTTGCCGTCGTCTTTCTCCAATCTATCGGCGCTACTCCCACCGCCGGTGCTGATTTGTTTGGCGTGTTCGAGCCGAATACGATTTTTCCTGAGCTTCGCATTTCGCATTGGGCTATTTTCATCGGTACACTAACACTTGTGCTTCTGCTTATTTTTCTCGCTGTTTACGATGGTCTCTACGGCGAGCTCCCAGTCCTCTTCTTGACATTATCCATAATCTGTGCTATAATAATATCAATCCTGAGATACTGGACATTATTTTCTGGTATTTCCTTCTATTGGGGTCCCATCATCCTTACACTTATTTCTGCCGCCATTCTCGGCGGTACTTATCTACTTCTTTATCTCATCTCAAAAGGCCACTGGGTAGGGGATGGCGATTGGCTCCTCGCGCTCGCTATTGGTATTGGCTTATCTAGTCCGTGGCTCTCATTTATGGCGTTGCTTATTGCCAATCTCCTGGCGGTTGTCGTCATGCTGCCAAGCGCCATTAGACACAAATCGCATCAGATTCACTTCGGTCCCTTCCTTGTCGCAGCTTTTATACTTACCTACGCACTATCATTTCCACTTACCAATCTTGTTCCTATCCACTAGCGGAATGTGCTATAATAATAATATGAGATTTAAAAAAGGCGACACGCTGATCGAAGTGGCCCTTGCTATCGGGATTTTTTCGATGGTCGCCGTCGCGGTCGTCGCCGTCGTCTCGAGCAGCACTACGAACGCTCAGTCGGCCCTCGAATCCACCGTCACACGCGAAGAGATCGACGCTCAGGCCGAAGCTCTTCGTTTTATTCAGTCATCCTATATCGCTGGTGGTTATGCTAATGCTCAAGATTCATCTGGTGATCTCCAGAAATACGCCAACATCTGGGATGAGATTGTCGACCAAGCCATCGACCCGTCCAAAGTCATCAGTAGCGAAGAGGCAGAGAAGATTCTTCGTTTCAATCCCGCGTCTTGCGCCTCCGTCTATAATAGTAGCGACTTATCCAACCAAGGCGCATTCGTCATCAATACTAGGAAGCTTAGCTCGTCCAATCCTACCGAGATTGTTATTCGCGCGCGTGGCTCGAGTTATTTCCACGAGACATCCACCTATCCGCGTATTATTTATGGCCCATATGATGCCGCTGCCGATGTCACCCCAGATGGGCTACTCGAGCAAGGCTATCAAAATTATATCAGTCGCGTCGAAGGTATCTTTATTGTCGCCGTGAAGGACCCAGGCACATCCATCGTCTCCTCAGGCTCTGTTACCGAGCGCTCCGCGTATTATGATTTCTACATTCGGACTTGCTGGTACAATCCAGGCGCCGATAACCCATCCACTATCTCCACTGTCATTCGTCTCCAGGACCCCGCTTCCATCAACTACGGTTCCGACGGTGCAATCGCGAAGCGTGACATCATCACCTTCAATCCAAACGGCGACGACGTTACTGGCGAGATGCCGACTCAAAGTATCCGCTCTGGATCTTCTGTCCAGTTGCGCAAGAACTCTTTCTCGCGAGTCGGCTATGATTTCGTCGGCTGGAACACCGTCGCCGACGGCTCCGGCACATCCTATGCGGACGAGGCCTCCTACCAAGCGCCGAATCTTACTGCCAATCGCTCAGTTACTCTCTATGCCCAGTGGAGAAGAAAAGCATAGAGGCGTTATTTCATAATTCAATTGCAACCGAGGGACATAAAGACAAAATCTTGACCATTCTAGGAAGCGAGTAAAAAAAGAAATTTATTTCTTTTTTTTGAGCTGACGCAGAATGGGCGACCTTTGGTCGATTTTGTCGCTGTAGAGGCGGAGCAATGTGATATAATCGAAGATTATCACATTGCGGAGCTCCCGAGGTGCAATGAATTATGAAATAACGCCCGCATAATCGCAGAGCAGCGTCCACTAAACCTAATTTCGTAAATATTATTTTGTCTCGCTATGAAACTTCTCGTGTATCTCCTTGAGATGCGCATCGGTCACGTGCGTATATATCTGTGTAGTCGAGATATCCGCATGCCCCAGCATCGACTGCACCGCTCGGATATCCGCCCCATTCATGAGAAGGTCCGTCGCAAAAGAATGCCGCAAAGTATGTGGCGACACATGCTTGGTAATACCCGCGAGCCGCGCATACTTTTCTACAATCCGCTCCACGCTTCGCGCCGTCATCCGCCGGTAGTTGCCACTCTGGTCCACCGCCTGCTTGTTGCGCGAGTTGTTAAGAAATAGCGCCGGCAGGGAATCGGTCCTCGCATCAAGATAATCCTGTACTCTGTCTGCCGCCGACTGCGAGATAAATATCGGCCGGTCTTTCGAACCCTTACCGCGCACCATGAACTCACGCCGCTCCAAATTAATCGAGTCACGATTCAGCCCCACGAGCTCACTTACCCGGAGCCCGCCTGAGTATAGCAGCTCGATAATCGCCCTATCCCTTAGCCCCGACTCCGTCGAGAGGTCTATCTCCTCGAGCATATCTTCCACCTCATCGAAGTGGAGAAATGTCACTTGCTTTCGTATCACGTGTGGCAAGTCAATCAGCGACGGGTCAAGTGATTTTATCTCACGCCGCGCCAGATATTTCATAAACCCCCTAAGTGCTATCAGATGATATGCCTGCGTGATAGTTTTGAGGTCGTCGCCCCCCATCTCCGACCCGTACCGATTCAGTTTTAGCCGGTATTTGCGAAGTACCTCGCGATCTATCTCGTCCGCCTTCACGTCGTCCTTGTTCAAGATTTCACATACTATCTCATAGAACCTCTCGAGATACAACCGGTAGTTATCAATCGTCTTCTTGCTCCGCCCCGCTTCAATCTCGAGATGCTCCAGAAAATCTTCAATCAGTTCAGAAATATCCATAACTCTATTATACCACCTCAAAATTATACCATAGCCATTTTACTGGCAGCAATCCAACTTTAGTCACAAAAAGCCCGAGCCTAAGCTCGGGCTAAGCTTACGACAAACGCTTATTTACAAAACTTATACGCGTCACGGATGATTATCACCTCTTCGTTAGTTGGCTCCACATATACCGGCACCGTAGAATCCTCAGTCGTGATGATGCCACTAGTGATTTCCTTGAACCCAGCGATAGCTTCGTTTACTTCCGCATTTAGCTTGATGCCGAGCGGCGCCAAGCCTTCGATGATGCTGGCTCTAGTCTCGGCTCCGTTTTCGAGTACCCCCGCCGTAAACGCAATCGCATCCACCTTACCACCGAGCTCGAGGTAATACTCCGCGATGTAGCGCACGATGCGGTCCACGTACATATCGAGCGCGAGCTTCGCATTCTCATCACCCTCGCTGATCGCTTTCTCTACGTCGCGGTTGTCGTTGAATCCAGAGATACCCTTCAGCCCCGAAGCCTTATTGAGCGCTGTGTCAATCTCCTCATAGCTCATACCAGACTCATCAATCATGTATTTGATGATAGATGGGTCGATCGAGCCAGACCTGGTCCCCATCATTAGCCCATCGAGCGGCGTGAGGCCCATGGTTGTATCATAGCTCTTGCCGTCCTTCACTGCGGTAATCGAAGCTCCCGACCCCACGTGGCAGACGATGAGGTTGACATTTTCCTTACCAAGTTTCTTTTGCATCACCTCGGTGATGTATTTGTGACTCGTCCCATGGAATCCATATTTCCGCACACCATATTTCGTATACCATTCCATTGGTACTGGATACATATACTCGGTCTTTGGTATTGTCTGATGAAACGCCGTATCAAACACAGCCACCTGCACCGCCTCCGGCAAAGCTTCCTGCATCGCGCGAATTCCAGCGATATTGCCCGGGTGATGTAGCGGCGCAAACTTCGTAAACTCCTTGATGTCATCCATCACCTGCTCGGTAATCACCACCGAGTCGGCATATTTCTCGCCGCCGTGGACCACGCGATGTCCAACCCCGCGAATCTCACCAAGCTCCTTCACCGCTCCGTAGTTCACGAGCTCCTCTAGCATCACTTTCACCGCATCCACATGGTTAGTGATTTTCTTCGCGGTCTCGGTCTTCTTGCCTTCGTGCTTGATCGTGTAGAAGCTATCTTCCGCCCCAATCTTCTCAAAATACCCACTGATGATGGAAATCTCCGCCGGCATCTCATACAGCTGAAACTTTAACGATGATGACCCGGCATTTACACACAATACTTTCATTTTATCTCCTTTATGTTGAGAATATTATATCACGTCTTCCACCAAAAATGAAGACTCTCCCGCGGCATGACATTTTTGGTAATATGACAACCTCCCCGCAGGGAATTAAATGTATTACATAATAATTATGGCAAAAATCAAGACTTGTCAACGTTCAAAAAGTAAGTTATAATGATATTGTTAATATTCAAATTTCAACAATCAGAAAGTTTGCCATATAATTTGGCATAATCTAGGCATAGATAACCCTACAAGGCGCTTTAAGTCTAGATTGGCTTTCCGATTGAAACTTGAATATTAACAACCTTGTAGGGTTATTTGTGTATAGCCCGAACGGTTGTTAATATAACAAGGAGAGGAATCGCCATGAAGGCCATACAAAAACTAAATAAGTTTAAAAATAACGCAAGAAGAATCACCGATTTAGTGTTTCGAGGACTCTCCGGAGCGTACGAGCGAGGTGGAAGGAGCGCGAG
>CAZZAI010000008.1:0-26804 GCA_964652665.1 uncultured Candidatus Saccharibacteria bacterium | reverse complement strand
AAGCTTTGGCATATACTGAGGTGTAGAGATGAGAACATCAAAGTTAATTTCACCTTTGTCGAGTTGCTTCAAGAATTCCTCATCTTCTGCAATGTCGGCACCCGCGGCCTTAGCTGCCTTACAAACATCAAGCGGAGCAAAAACTGCCACGCGTACGGTCTTACCGTTTCCATTAGGAAGCACGACAGTAGTTCTAATATTCTGGTCTGCTTGGCGCGGATCGACACCTAGACGCACGTGTGCTTCAATCGAAGCATCAAATTTAACAGGGCTAGTTTTGATGGCTAGCTCCACAGCATCACGAAGCGCATAAGCCTTACCTTTTTCGATGAGCTTGTAGGCTTCTTGATATTTCTTACCACGCCGCTCAATGCGAGGACGCGTCACAGGCTTGGCACCTTTCGGCTTCTCGCCGGCAGCTTCTTCGGCTGCGCGTTCCATCTTGCGGGCTTGGCGCTCTTCTTCGGCCTTGACCTCTTCGATATGTTTCTTTGATTTTTTACCAGATTTTGCATAAGTTGCTTCGACTTCTGCAATTTCCGTAACTTCAGTATTTTCTACTGTATTAGTTGGCTCTTCTGCCATATTTATCCTTTCTGTGGTTTTAACGGGCTACCCCTCCCACAATTATTTTCTTTAATATTATATCAAATTCTCCCTCTAGAGTCAACAGTGCAACAAAAACGGGGCGTTCTTGCCCCGCTCTTGTACTAACCTTCGACTACTACGCCCATCGAGCGAGCAGTGCCAGCAACAACTTTTACTGCACCATCTAGGTCTACAGCGTTAAGCTGATCCATCTTCTTCTGTGCAATTTCTTCGAGCTCGGCGCGGGTAATCTTGCCAACCTTATCTACATTTGGCTTACCCGAGCCTTTCTCAATCTTGATTGCCTCGCGAATGAGGTCATCCACAGGCTGTCCAAGACAAGTCCAATCAAAGGTCCGATCTTCAAAGACGCGAATATGTACAATCACATTCTTGCCCATGAATTCTTTGGTTTTCTCATTGAATGGATTGATGAAATCCATCATGTTAAGACCCCATTGACCAAGTGTCGAACCTACCGGAGGCCCTGCAGTCGCCTTGCCACCAGGGATACGAAGCTTGAGATTTCCAATAACTTTTTTCTCTGCCATAATATTCCTTTATTAAGTTAATATTGTAGAAGCATTTATGTAACGATATAATTATATCACATGTCTAAAGAAAATACAACATGGACGGGTGACGACTTTGTAGGGGGACCCCCGCGAGAGCCGAGCGGGGGGAAAACAAAGTCGGCAGGACCCGTCCAGAGTTTAGTTTAATTGTTTTACTTGTAAAGCATCGAGCTCTACTGGCGTCTCGCGTCCAAACATCGACACCATTACCTTGAGCTTGCCTTTAGCTCCGTCTATCTCGGCTACCGTACCCTCAAATCCTTTGAATGGACCATCTGTAATAGATACCACCTCACCAATTTCGTATTTAACTGAGAATTTTGGATCTTCTACGCCCATGCGTTTCTTGATTTTAGCAATTTCTTTATCAGATACAGGGGTTGGTTGTGTGCCTGTGCCGATGAAGCCAGTCACACCTGGAGTATTGCGGATGATATACCAAGTCCCATCTGACAGCTTCATGTCTACGAGTACATATCCCTGCAAAATCTTCCTGTCGACTACTTTACGTTTGCCGTTCTTAATTTCAATCTGTTTTTCTTTTGGTACAATCGCCTCAAAAATCTTATCAGCCATCTCGACTGTATTCACGCGCTGATTGATCGAGTCAGCTACCTTGTCTTCGTATCCGGAGTATGTTGAAATTGCATACCACGCCCGACGATCATCATATCTATTTACTGCCATTTATTATCTCCTTATTTTATTATTAAACTAAATAACCAAGTGAAAAACAAATCAAGAAGTGAAATCATCAAGATGAAAAGCCCTGTATAAACGAATACTGCGAGGACCATTTTCCAGGTTGCCTTACGATTTGGCCAACGGACCTGTCTAATTTCACGCCATGAATCGCGAAGATATCTAAAAAACGCCACAAATGGACGAAAAAGTATAAAAACTTTCTTTTCACCACTAGCTGCCTTCTTTTCTGTCTTTTCTTTCGCGCGTAAATCTTTGGCTTTTTTGTTTTCAAGCTTTTTGTCTACTTTTGTCACCTTGTTTCTGGTAATCTGAGCCGCATCCGTCTCTTCATTTCGAGCAGAATCGCCGGCTTTGATTCTTGTAACTTTCTTCGCCATTGCACTCCTTTTAAATATTATATCACATGGTATCAAAAAAGTCTGATACCAGACTTGTCAATATTATACATCATGACAAGTCTAGTGTCAAGCTTAGAACCACATTTCTTTTGGTAGTTTATCGGCAATGCGTTTATGAAAATCATAGTCAAATTCAGGAAGCTTATCTGCGTCCAAATTGTTTTTTAGATACTTTTTGCGGATTTCATTAGCGGTAAATTTCTCGCCAGGAATCAACTTATAACTTTTAAAGAAATTAAGGCTTTTTCCATATCCCTCTGGTGGTAATATCGCCATAGGGAGAAAATCACAATTTATATTTTTATCTCTGTATAATTCAAGGGCCAATACTGACATGGTTGGAATAATAGGTGATTCCTTTTCGTAAATTGATTTATTCAAGAAAACAGTTTTTTGCCTTGTAGCAGAAGGCGCGACGAATATTGCGCCACCATTTTTCAAAGTGTCATGTGATAGTTTCGTGTACAAATCGCGGAATTCACGTTTTAGTTTCGAACCCGCCTCAAAAAGCGCTGTGCCTTTTTTGAGATTCATTTTTGCCCAGGTCGATGGCGTAATTGTTGGCGTAATAATAATGCCAAGCTGCCTTATACGGTCGTAATCCGTCGCAAGCGCCTCATACCACGGCAAATTAACCGGAAAAAGCATTGGCTTGTCGCCCATGACATCCATCTTCATCATCAGTATCCGGGCAATCTCACCAAGTGAAGGATGATTAAAACCCACCACGATGCCATTTTCTGAATCGGTGGGAAATCCGTCATAAGTCCCAGGAGTAAGCTTCTTCAGTCTCTTAACCAGCTTTTGACGAGCGGCTTGACTATGCTCTACGGAAATGCCACTTCCGGTCGTCCCTAGTACGTAATTGATTGCCGCATTACAAATTTTGCCGACAGGCACCATCTCTCGACGTAATTTTTCTGCCCCCAGAGTCCGGAGCAAAGAATAATTCTCATGCTGTATTTTATCGATAACTTCTTCAGCGCTTAAGCTTTCAAGTTCTTTTAAGTCAAAAACTTTTTTACCCATAATATCATTATATCACGAAAAGCGTAAAAAAGACCCCCAGCTTTAGCTGAGGGTCAAAGAGATTAAAATATGTGATACATATAGAAGGTCACTGCCATTGCCGTCGAAATCGTTGCCATGATTTTGATGCAAATATCGCAGCAAACAGCCACGACGTCTTTGGCGACATCTCCAGTTGTATCACCAGTGATGGTTGCAAGGTGTGCGGCCGAACCTTTGCCGTGTCCAGGAAGTCTGCCCATCTCGATGGATTTTTTGGCGTTGTCCCAAGCGCCACCTGCGTTACCGTTGAAGAAAGCCTCCTTGATGGCTGTCACGGTACCGCCGAGCAAAAGCCCGAGGACGCCTATCGGCCCAAACAAGAAGCCAATCACAATTGGCGAAAGCGCCGCGAGAAGCGCCGGCTTCAGCATGTAGCCAAGCGAAATATCCGTAGCAATCTTGATCGCCTCGTTATAGTTCGGCAAAACTTCTCCTTCTTTAATGCCGGGCTTCTCAAGCTCCTTCACGGCCAGTTCCGACAGTTCCCACGCGCCATTTGTAGTATTGTCGTTGAGAATCGAAACAAATTCGGACACCACGGCCATGCCACCAATCGCACACGCAATCATTTTGACAAATGCGAACGGATCATTCAGATCATACATAGGCAGAGCCCCGAGGAATGCCATCATTGTGGTCGTAGTCGAGGCGGCCGCGGCGCTAATCGCGTTGCCCTTTCCGACCGCGGCCGTAGTATTACCCTCAGCATCGAGTCGATCAGTGATAGCGCGGTCTTCTTCGGAAAGGCCGCAACCTTCCGCGATTCCACCCGCATTATCCGCGATCGGTCCGAAGGCATCAATCGAAACCGTAGTTCCGACAAACGAAAGCATGCCTACGCCGGCAATGCCGATGCCATAAAACCCTTTGCATAGAATAAAAGTCCCGATGATTTGACCCATAATCAAAACTGACGGCCAAAACACCGAGTGGTTGCCAATCGCCATACCTTTCAGAATGACAAACGGGTGACCTTCCACTGACATCCTGACGATATCCTTAACGTATTTGTGCTCCGTACCGGTGTAGAGCTCAGTCAGAAGCCCCACGCAGACAGAAATGCCAATACCGAATACCGAAGCAAGCCATGGCGAAATCCAACCAAGTACGAATCCATCAGCAACAGTTGTACCGCCAAACACGATTTTTGCGCCAATTAACCCTAAGCCAATCGTAATAAAGGCTGAAGCGAGTGTAGCATTGTTTAGTTCCTTACCCGGATCGTCGAGGGCAAGCGAATATTCCTCGTTGACATCGACGAGCATGTCGTCAACTTTCTGAAATGGCGGACGATCTTCCTTGTTTGGATATTTTTGGAAGAATTCCTCAGCCGTCATTCTCGTCACTTTATAACGCTTGCGGTTTTTCAGAATAATATACATGATGCTCACGAGCGAGCTAAATAACCCGCTGCCCATCAATACAAGCGGAAAAATGCAAACCGGCTGAAGCATCGTAGGATCATGCGCATAATTCTGAATTGCAATAACAGTGCACGACATCAGAGTCGCGACGTAGCTCTCGCCAAGGTCAGACAGATTGCCGGCGAGGTCATTCACGCAGTCGCCAATCAGATCACCTATGGAGCAAATGTTGCGAGGGTCATCCTCATCCAATCCGTAGTCGCTCTTGCTCACGATGTCGTTTGCGATATCGTTCATCTTAGTGAAAGTACCGCCCGCTACACGATTAAAAATCGCCACCATAGAGAGACCAAGCGAATACGCCATCAGTCTTGCGGCCATGATGTTGTTTGGCGTATGAGTCAAAAAACTTTCACTCACCCTTGCGGGGCCATAATGCCAGCAAATCGCGAAAATGGCCAAGAAACCAAATCCGCCAAACGCCGGCACCGAAAAACCACTAATGCTACCGCCGAGCGTAGCAATACGAAGTGTGCGGCTTATCGCCTTTGTTACTCGTGCTGCATTCGCCGTCCGCACGTTACCATAGGTACCGGCCCTCATGCCAATTTCTACTGCCAGTCGAATCAAAATCCATGCGAGCAAAAAGCAGGGGCCCGCCTTGGCTTCTTGAATCAGCGACAGAAGAACGGCCATCAAGAATACCACCAGTACGATAACCTTGTCCTGTTGCCTAAGGAATGTTTCCGAACCAGACCGAATCAGTGCTGCCCTCTCCTTCATCGCCTGTGTACCCTCATCGTGTCGTTTAAGATCGATGTAGTTTCTAGCGATCAGGAAAAAGGCGCAAAGAATTACGGCAAAGTTCAACGCGTAAACTGTAACCATATTCCTAACCTCCTTTTTAAAGTACAAAGTCGGACAATTGTACATTTTGCCCCACTTCGCCTTATGAAATTATAACAAATTTTAATCAAAAATGAAAACTTGAGCGAAATATTATATTTTTTTACTCAAAATCGAAAAAATGTGATATAATATTAAAAGAACAAGAATGGGGATTCGCCAAGTGGTAAGGCAGTGGGTTCTGGTCCCACCATTCGGGGGTTCGAATCCCTCATCCCCAGCCAGTTGTATAAAATAAGACCGTTTGGTCTTTTTTTATACAACTGATTGGAGATTGATGAGGGATGAGAACCTGTAGGGTTCGACCGGACGACGAAACGAATAAAAATCCATAATAAATTATGGATTTTTTGAGTGAGGAGGAACGGAAGGCTTTTGCGAAGCAAAAGCCTAATCCCTCACCCCTAATCCCTCATCCCCAATATTTCCATATCTTGAGTATACCGTAAGGACGAGGTCCTTAGTTTATTCATAAACCAATTACCAGGCTCGCAGGGGATATAGGGATTACTAATCCCTCACCCCTAATCCCCCATTAACCTACTACTCGCTTCTCAAAGCTTCAACAGGGTCTTTCTTCGCGGCTGCTCTTGCTGGAATCACACCACCAATTAGCGTCAAGACTACACTAAGCAGAATTAATACAAGCGCTGCGCCAGGAGCTAGATAAGCGTATAACTCACCAGGAATATCCTGAGTGACACCACCAATCACTAAATTGATAATAGGAATAATTAAATATGCTAGTCCTATGCCGAATAGGCCAGACAATAATCCCACAATAAACGTCTCGGCATTAAAGATAGAAGAGATATTTCGTTTACTGGCGCCAATCGCACGCAAAATTCCGATTTCTTTTGTTCGCTCATAAACCGAAATATAAGTAATAATGCCAATCATGATTGATGATACCACAAGTGAAATTGACACGAAGGCGATTAGCACATAACTAACAGCGTCGACAATCGTCTTTACAGAAGACATCAGAAGTCCAGTCGTGTCACTATATTCAATTACTCGGTCATCCTGCCCATAGGAAGTTACTAGTTCATTATATTTATCAATAAACTTCATAAATTTGGTTTTACCTTCAAACGAATTGAAGTAGAACGCAATTTCAGTTGGATCATCTAGATTTTGATAACCAAACAATGTAAGATTACTTGAGAGGGTTGTCTCTTTCTTGTTGAATACGGTCGTAATAATACGCGATAATTCTTCCTCATTGAATCTTAGGCTAAACGCGCCGACCAATGCATCCTGATCTACTCCGAAACCTTCTGCAAAGCTACTTGTAAGATATGCAGTGAGTCCACCGACCTTCTCTAAAATTTCCTTTTTCATTGTGACTTCGAGTATGGTCCCTGCCAATTTGTTAATGGCGGCAGAAATCATAGTATCTGCATTCGGTAATAATCCGCTAGACAATCTCAACTTCAGAAGACCAGTATATGCTTCTTTAAAAGAATCAATCGGAATAAAATATTCAGCTTCTAGATCCGCAAAACTCTGCCCCTGCACGTATTCTGTAATATAGTCTTCCATTTTGCTAGGATCGAAATCCGGCTCAAGCATTTTTTCAGCAATCCAAGTATTATAGCCTTCTTCCAACTCGTCCAATACACTAATAAGTCTATCCTCAATCGGCTCCGTATTTGTCGTAATGTCATTTGAAATATTATCCATGTACTCTTTGGTAACATTGGCGACAGCCGTCTGATCAATATTAGATTTAAAAGCAGAGCCCAGTTTTGCTTCGTCAATAGTAACTAAATCCGAGAAACTAAGATTAAAATTATTGTCTTCAGCACCAAATTCTTTATTCGAGAGAATATCCATCGTTGGATTCGCAAGTTGCCTCTTCACGATCTCCGTCTTGCTCGCATCATCGATAATATGAGTCACCAGCTCCGGCAGATATGCTACTCCACTCCCCGTGGTCATTAGCTCATCTTTTGCTACACCAACACCTACAATCTCCAACTTCTCTGAGCCATTATTATAAAGCCCCATCATGAAGTCATTATCCCGGGACATATCTTCATAAATATTATATGTAGCATTGTAACGAAAAGTATCAGTTGCGTTTATTAATCTTAAATCTATGTCCATCAAATCAGACAATGTTAGTACTAGTGGCTCATCTTTGATCGAGACTGACTCGCCGGCCAAAATTTTAGTTACAGACTTCGAGAGCTGCTCCGTATCATGGAATCCTAACGAATAAGTCAAAAGGTCAGAAATCTGGTTTTCATTAGAGAGTATAATTAATACCTCATTATACTTTTCTGGCAATCTTCCGGTCAAAACTTCTAAATCGTTTACCATACTAGACCTATCGTATTGTTTAAAGACAGAAGCATTGACGATTGAGCTGCCGCCCATCAATGTAGTGAATAGATCATTCGGATTAAGTCTTGTTAGTTTTTTCGCAGCGTCAATCGTATATATTTGTGGCTCTACACTATATTCATCTTCCATCAGCCGAATATCGTTTTTAATCTCGTCAAAATGATTCAAAGTATAAGTCCGAAAATCTTTCAAATCATTAGCAGATACGTCGCCAATGATTGAAGTGAGCATTTGAGTCTCATGTATCTTTCCGTCGTCAAACTTGTTATTATTAGATGTAGCGCCAAGCAGTGTCCCAATAAGATCTGTCGACTCTTTGTAAAGCGCTAATGGATAAGAAGTCAAAGTATCACGCTGGATATTATCAATATAGGTCTGGAAGCCAGTTGATACGGCGAGGATAAGCGCGATTCCGATAATCCCAATGCTTCCAGCAAAAGCAACAAGCACCGTCCGGCCCTTTTTCGTTAGCAGATTGTTCAAAGATAGAGAAAGCGCAGTCAAAAAGGACATTCTCGTGCGTTTACGCTTCGCACGATTTGAATTCTCATCAAGATTTGTCTTTACTTTTCCATCATAAGAATTCGAGTCAGAAGTAATCTTGCCATCCTTTACGGTCACGATTCTGGTCGCGTACTGCTTCGCAAGCTCAGGATTATGCGTTACCATTACAACAAGCTTATCTTTAGCGATTTCTTTAAGCAAATCCATAATTTGTACGCTAGTTTCAGAATCAAGAGCACCAGTCGGTTCGTCGGCAAGCAAAATGTCTGGATTATTCACGAGCGCCCGCGCTATTGCAACTCTCTGCATCTGCCCGCCAGAAAGTTGATTCGGCTTTTTGTTGATGTGGTCTTTCAGCCCTACTTCTTCAAGCGCTTTTTTAGCTCTCCTTGTTGCTTCCCTTTTGGATATACCTGAAAGAGTCAAGGCCAGCTTTACATTCGCGAGCACCGTCTGATGAGGAATCAAATTGTAAGCCTGAAAGACAAATCCAATCCTATGATTACGATACGCATCCCAATCTTTATCTCTAAACTTTTTCGTAGAGACTTCGTTAATTATCAAATCGCCAGAAGTATAGTTATCAAGCCCTCCAATTATATTCAGTAAAGTGGTTTTGCCAGACCCAGAAGGTCCAAGTATAGCCACAAATTCATTTTCGCGAAAATTTAAGCTCACCTTATCAAGGGCCTTATGCTTTAGCCCACCAGTCTCATAGACCTTTGTAACACCCCGTATCTCCAACATATATTTCATATTATAGCACATTTTTAAGCATTATTTAAGTTGAATATGATATCATAAAAATATGAGAATATTATATGTAGAAGATGAAAAATTCCTCGCCGAAGCCGTGATTCATGTCCTTAAGAAAAACAAAATCTCGGTCGATTGGGCGGCAGATGGTAACGAAGGCCTAGAACTAGCTTTGAAACCAAACTATGATTGCATTATTCTTGACGTAATGCTTCCTCACTTGTCTGGACTTCAAATCTTAGAGACTATCCGTGCCGAGGAAGTTAATACTCCGGTCATTATGCTCTCAGCACTAAGTGATGTCGAAGACAAAATCAAGGGTCTAGAAAAAGGCGCGGATGATTATCTCGCGAAACCCTTCAAGACAGCAGAACTAATTGCGAGAATCAATGCCATTACGCGCCGTCCGCATGCAGTTGCTAAAACTGAACTTGATTTTTCAGGATTAAAACTAGATTTAAGCAATCGCACGCTTAATGATTTGCCTTTGACCGACAAAGAAGCCGCCATTCTAGAGATGCTGATCAAGAATTCCGATTCTACCACCACCAAACAACAAATTCTTGCCCACGTCTGGGGGCCAGACTCTGAGTTTGACGACAACTATGTCGAGGTCTACATTAGTTATTTACGTAAGAAAATCGAAAAAATTTCATCAACAGTCAAAATCAAGACCATCCGCGGTCTAGGGTACAAATTAGTCAATGTTTAATAAATTACGCAATAAACTTATTCTAATCAACTTAAGTATCACGACAATTATTTTGCTGACAGCTTTTTCGACGATATATTTAATATCTACGCATTCCGCAAACGAGCGTCATCCTATCCCCGATACATCAATTAATTTTGTATCCGATGATTTTAATGACATAATCGAGCTAACTGTACGCCACGAAAAAGAAGAAGCCGCCAAGAATCTTCTTATCTCACTAATTATTTCCGGCATCGCCATTGAGTTCTCTGTCATAATTGTTTCATACTTCCTCGCCGAAGAAGCGATTAAGCCGGTCAAGGCTGCCTATGAATCCCAAAAGATTTTCATTGCCAACGCATCGCACGAGATTAAAACTCCACTTGCCGCTATTTCGGCTAATCTAGAAGCCGCTGACATCGATGATAATAAATGGCTCAAAAACGTCCAGCTCGAAACAGAGAAATTAACGGCACTAAATAACGAATTACTGTCTCTTGCTCGTACGGATATAGTTACAACAACATCGACCAGCGAAGTAGACTTGCGAAGCGAAATCGAGACGATTATCAAAAGTCATTCTGCTCGGCTCAAAAATAAAAGTCTTTCGACAAAAATCAATATTCCGGGTAGGGTCAAGACTAATTCTGCCGATCTACTTCAAATCTTTTCGATATTGCTAGACAACGCGATTAAATATTCTGCAAAAAAGATTTCAGTTGTAATCACCCCTCACGAACTGCTTGTTGAAAATGACGGCACAACCATTTCTAAAGATAATTTACCGCACATTTTTGATCGATTCTACCAACAGGATAAGACTTCCGATGGCGTAGGACTAGGCCTTTCAATCGCAAAATCACTATCCGACCGAAACAATTGGAAGCTGTCTGCTACGTCAGATAAGACAACCACATTTAAATTAAATTTTTAAATAAATTTTAAGTTTAATCATATATAATATGAATATGGATGAAAAAATATTCAACCGAGTCGAGAAAAAATACATTATAGATAGCTCCACTAAGGCTGAATTGTTGAAAGAAATTTCAGCACACATGCAACCTGATGGCTATCATAAATCAGAAGTTTTCAATATCTACTTCGATGACGATAATTACGATCTAATCATCAAGTCGATCGAACGTCCAAAATTCAAGGAAAAGCTCCGCGCTAGAAGCTATGGCGGATATGACAAAGTTTTCTTGGAAATTAAAACCAAAATGAAGGGCGAAGATTATAATCTTGGTTACAAAAGACGTGTTCTAATCACCACTAATGAATATAAAAGTTTTGTTAGTGGCAAGAAGACACTAATCGACGTTGCCAAAAATAAAATTGAAACTCCACACGATCTTCAAATCGCTACCGAAGTTGGTTACTTTGTCAAGCATTTCAATTTGAAACCACGCATTTTAGTATATTATCACCGCACAAGTTTCAAAGGCGAGAATAAGCTTCGCATCACATTTGACGAAGATTTACGCTTTAGAAATCACGATTTAACATTCAAAAAAGATAGAAAGGACCAAAAATACTTTGAAAATGAAAAAAAGAATACTATCATGGAAATTAAAGCTCACGGAGTAATGCCCCTCTGGCTAGTCCATGCTTTAAGCAAAAATCACGTTTATCCAGTACAATTTAGCAAAATTGGAAAAGTTTATACAAAATTAAATCAAAGAAAGGAAAAATAAATGTTTAACAGTATATTTGATGCAACTACAGGGGGTCTAGAAATTAACACCGCGCTAATAGCGGCCGGTGTATCTCTTGTGCTAGGTCTAGCACTTGCGATTACTCATATGAAAACTTCGCAAACCACCAAAGGTTTTCTTATCACGCTGGCGGTACTACCACTCCTTGTAATGGCCGTCATGATTATGATTAATGGCAATCTTGGCACATCGATCGCAATTTTGGGCGCATTCTCATTGATTCGTTTTAGATCGCTTCAAGGCCGTGCCAAGGATCTTTTGTCTGTTTTCTTCGCAATGATGATTGGTCTAGCTTGCGGTATGGGTCATATTCTCTTTGGAGCCGTTATTACCGTTATCGCTATCGTGGCCATCATCCTCTTTAACTATACACACTTCCTCGAGCCAAATCGCAGCGAGCGCGTGCTTCGTGTCACCATCCCCGAAGATATGGATTATAGCGACGTATTTAATGATATTTTTCGCAAATATACTAGGTCCGCGAGTCTTATCACTATGCGTACCGTCAACATGGGCTCACTCTACGATTTAACCTATAATGTCAAATTAAAACACGGTATCAAAGAAAAAGACTTTCTTGATGAAATACGTGTTAAAAATATGAATCTTAAAGTGATGTTGTCTCAACCAGTCATGGAGGAAGATATATAATGTCAGGAAACAAGAACTTTTGGAATGGCGACTCATTAGAGTCTTCGACTGAGCATAGTCACGCAACCGACCCAAATAACGCGCAGGAAGTCCATCAGAAACATTTCGACTATCGCTGGTTCTTGGCAGGCATCGCTGTACTTGCCGCACTAGGCTTAACTGTCGGCTTAAACCTGAGCTATGACAAAACCGGTACCGACAAGATCTCTAGCACTATTAACACCGACAATGGCGATCTTAAAATCAACTGGGAAAGATATGCGACCTATGACGTTAACCTATCCGAAACTGGCTCCTATACAATTACTAAATCTGGAACCTACAATGTCACCGGTTCATTAACAGATGGCCTCATCTCGGTTAATGCTAGTACATCAGAGGTACGGCTCATTCTGAACGAAGTCACAATTAAAAACTCAGCCGGCCCAGCCATTGCTTGCTATGAAGCAGAAGATCTCGTAATCGAGCTTGTGGGCGACAATACGCTTGAAGACGGCACGAAATACGCCGATTCATACGATGAAGATGTCACTGGCGCAATTTACTCCAAATCTGATCTCACTTTTCAAGGTAATGGCACGTTGTCGCTCACCGCTAATTACCAAGACGGCATTGTCGGCAAAGATGACATAAAGTTCAACTCGGGCACCTACAAGATAACAGCCGCTGATGATGGTATTCGTGGTAAAGATAGCGTCTACATTGTAAATGGCGACTTTATTATCAATTCCCAAGCCGACGCAATTAAGTCAACCAACGAGACTGATACCGGAAAAGGCTTTGTCTTAGTCGAGAATGGTAATTTCAATATCGAATCTGGCGCAAAAGGCATCAAATCAATCAATTCCATATTGATATATGACGGCAAATATAACATTAAATCTACGGATGATGCAGTCCATTCCAATAATTACATTGGAATCATCGGCGGAGAATTCGAAATTGCATCTAGCGATGACGGAATACATGCCGATCGAGAGTTGATCATAGATGGTGGTAAAGTTACCATTTCCAAATCATACGAAGGACTCGAAGCTCAAGCAATCACCATTAACGGTGGCGATATCTCCGTGACAGCATCGGACGACGGCCTTAACGCGGGAGGCGGGGCTGATTCGTCGGCCAATAACCGACCAGGAGCCAATACTTTTGACGCAAACTATGATTGTGTTCTTACGGTCAATGGTGGCAATCTCTATGTCAATACCTCTGGGGACGGGCTCGATAGCAATGGATATGTCTATATTAACGGTGGATCCGTAATCGTCGATGGTCCTACCAATAATGGCAACGGCGCACTTGACTCCGGCGTAGCAATCGTCCAGAACGGCGGTACGGTTCTCGCGATTGGCGCAAGTGGCATGGCAGAGACACTAGGCTCGACATCTTCTGTCTACAATGCTAGTATCTACTTGTCGAGTAGCTATCAAGCTGGTACAAAAATCGAAATTAAGGATTCATCTGGAAATACAATCTTGGCTCATACTAGCGCTAAATCATTTAACCATATCGCAGTCGGTACCACCGATTTTAGCCAGGGCGAAGAGTATACTATCTATCTAAACGGTACTAAGTATACAACATTTACAATTTCCGACATTACGACCGTAGTAGGTAATTCTAGCCAAAATTTCAATAATGCTGCCAGTAACATGATGCGCCGATCATAAAAAATAAATTAAAAAAACACAACCCAGCTCACTGCTACTACATAGCTCATTCGCACATTACAAAGTAGCAGTGAGTTTTTCTTTAGTTACAGTATTTTCTATCATCGTTCCAAACTCTCTAATTGCCTGATATCTTACATTATTGGTCATTACAACTACAATAAAATTGCGGTCGTGTTTTTCACCAAGGCTGTCAGTCCAATAGTCCGGAAAAGAAATAATCGCCGCATCATCGTATATCTCCCAATGACCATTTGAGCCATCTTCTTCCTGGCTCCATTGCCAACCTACTTTGTTGTAAACATTAATATTATCCGAAATACCTCGCGGCAAGCCCTGCCTCCAATCGTACCCATTCACGATCGGTTGATTCAAAAAAGAATCTTTCATTCGTTCAATCATACTACTATATTTTTGTAAAGCTACTTCGTCATTCCAGAGTTCATAAAACTTTTTCATAATCTCCATGATCGCCTTTGGAGTCGCATAGAGGCTACTAATATCCGCTCCTTCGATCTGATAGTCATTCAAAATTATATCGTCTAGTTCGTACCGACCAATTAAATTCCAAATCGGTTCAGCGCAACTTGAATTTGATTCTCTAATCGCGAGATCTAGGCAGGTTGTAATATCATCACCATACCATCCGATTTCATCATCTCCGTTTAGCTCACCGCGCATTAGCCTGAGGTAGCCCTCATATACCACGAAAAGCTTATAGAGCGAAGCCGTACGGAAGCTCTCCGTCGCCTGATATTCGCCCACTATCTCGTCAAGATCAAGGTCATAGATTATAATGCCTTTCTGCCCTCCTGTAGACCCAACCCATTCATCCACAACATTTTGCAGAGAAATCGCCATAGGTCGGTCGTCGATATCCTCTTCAGCGGGTTCATCAACAACATTTTCGACATCGTCCTCGTCGACCATCTCCTCACTCTGGCCAATTTCTTGCGAATCTCGTGGACTTATCGAAACCACAATCACATTTATCACAAAAGCAACAAATGCCGCTATCACAAAAATGAACAATGCCGCTATGGCCTTACGCTTTGTAGGCGTTCTAGATACCACCGTTTTGTCTCCTCATCCATTTTAGCAGTTTGTAGAGTTTCATCGTAGACAGTCGGAATAATCTCTGTCTGAAGTAACTTGTCTTTATAAATATGGTGCACTAATACCAAGCTTCGTGTGGTCCCTGGCCATTTTGTCTGATCAAAGAACAAGTTACCTAGTCCATAATAGATTACTCCATTTCCATACAACTCATAAGTTTGTGGTTGATGCGCACTCGTGCCAACCACCACGTCAGCCCCCATATCAATTAGACTTCTAAAAAGTCCCACCTGGTCGCCAGCCGCCGAATCGGCCGCGTCGCACGTTGCATCTTCATATTCCGACGCGTAGGCATTACATTCGTAATATTGCATATCTACAATGACCAAGTCGCCACGTTTTTTTGCTGTCTCGATCTGCGTGCGGACCACATCCTCATAAAATTGATTAGCACCAGGAGTATCATCGTATGTTGCTCCACCCGTCGACTCATTGTAGGCGAGCATTGTGACATGGTTTGATTTGTCGTCAATTTCAAGTGGCACTGCCGCCTCATCGGCATTACGCCCGCCGCCAACAATTTTGATGCCAGCATTAAGATAAAATTCAATCGACTGCTCAGCTGCCTCATCACCACAGTCCAGATTATGATTTCCAGTAAGCTCGACAATATCAAGCCCAATCGCAAGTAATGTATCTTTAAATCTTTGATCGGCACAAATCGGTGTTCCCGTTACGCCGGCAGTTGGCGCGTAATCAGAAAATGAAGCTTCGTTCGAAGTATGAGTATAATCAAAAGAACTCAGCCACTGTCCTATATTCTCAGCGAAATATCCGCCATTCCCCACCTCATTCATCTTGGCGTTCATCCTGCGCGAGAAAGCCGTCACTCCAGTTTGCGCCAAAGTCAACACATCGCCCTTGGACGGAAACACCTTAGTGAACATCCCGTCAATAAGAGGCAATACTTCCTCCTCGTATTTCTCGGATTCGAATTTGACTACCCGGAATACCGCCCCTGCATTAAAATTATCTAGATAATATTTGCCATTCAGTTTTAATAGTTTCTGTTTGAAATCAAGCTGCGCCACCGGGATCATCGTGTATCCGCAATTTGTGCCAGCCATCACATTATCAGCACATGCCTCCGAGACTTCCGTTTCTAGACTGTAAAAACTCGTAACTGGGACGTAAACTTCTTCCAAAAATTCACCCTCCGTCAGTTCTGGCATTTCAAAATATGATTCCGCCGAGACAAACACATCTTTATCAAGATTTAGTTCATCAACAAAAACTCCTCTTAATCTATTTAATTCGTCTTCGCTAAGGCTTTCGTCGTAATATACTACCCCAGGCACTCGGAAAACACCAGTCTTCGTAATTGCTTGCACGCCAAAACAGACCGCTACGCAGATTACAGCCACGCCAATAATCCCACCAAGTATATAAGAAACACGCCTTCTTCTTATCATACTTCAATTTTACCACATTTTCTTGTCAATATACAAATATTACACTCCAGGAGTAAACATCTTGAGTTTTTTCTCGTGACTTTTATAATTTTTGTCATGAGCGCCAACTTCTGCCCAGAAAGCTTTAGAATGGTCCATATGGTTAAGATGCGCCAACTCATGCAATATTACATAGTCACGCAAAGCCTCTGGCACCTTCATAAGCCCAATATTCAGCGAAATAGTTCGATTCGAAGAGCAACTGCCCCACCTCGTATTCGCATGGCTAAGTCGACACTTATCGTAAGAATATCCATATAATTTCGCATAATACTCTAATCGATACGGAAGATATTCGCGCGCTTTTTTCATCAAAATCTTTTTCTGGTAGTCCCGTGCTCGTTGTTCACTCGGGTCTTTTATGGGTAGCTTATCTCGAATCATCTCCCGATTGACTTTTAAGAATCTTTTCGCCAAAAACTCAGAAGTATATTTTGGTACACTCATCTGTAATCTTCCAGACGTAGAGATCGAAAATTTTACGTTTCTAGCTAGAGCTGATTTACGCACAACAACTTCACCAAATTCAGGATCGTTAATAATCATCTTGATTATTTCTTGTCAGTCTCTGCAAGTCCAGACAAAACATGCCTTGCCTGAGTCTCAAATGTATGCTTGCCAGAAAGAATAATCGGATGCTCCGTCTCTGTCGGCGCCTCCATCTCCTCTACCAGAGCGTCGTAGACTTCTTTTGCTTTCGCCGCTGTTTTATACTTATTCTTCATCCGCATTCGAATCGTACTAATATCCGTCTGAAGCCACACCAGCGACGGCTCATATCCGCCAGCACGCAACGTGTTCCGCATCTCGGTCCGATCTTTCTCAGTATTCAGACCACCTTCGATGATAATTGTTCGTCCGGTTCGTGTGAGAAGCGATACGAATAACAATAAATTCTTACGCGTCAGACGATTCTCCTCTTTAATCGCATCAAAATCAAAAAATGCCAAATCAAATCTCTTAGCAAATTTCTCCGCAAATGTAGTCTTGCCACTGCATGGCGCTCCAAATACCAGAATTGCTCGCGGTCTCGATTTTCTACCTTCCATAATAATACCATTTTACCATACTTTTTAAAATTATCACAAAAAATCTTATCAATTATTTACATCATGATGAGCCGAAAATGAATTCAGCTCCAGTTTCTTAAATTCGAAACCATTTTCTAGCCCATACCTTATTATATTCTCCACGGCGTCCACCGAATATTTCTTCACGTCATGTTGTAAAACGATCGATTCAGTGTCATCGCGTAGGCGATTTACTACGTTCTCGTAAACTTCGTCAGCGCTCCTCGCCCCTCCGGCATCATCAGAGTCTACATTCCAGTCGAAATATCGATATCCCCGTTCTTGAGTTGCTTGAGCAAGATAAGACATAATGTGCGTGCCTCGATCATATCTACGGCTTACCGTGTTAGAGCTGCCTCCAGGGAATCGTATCAGTTTTACACTTTGCCCCAAAATGCCTTCCACTCTCTGCGACACGGCTAGTAGGTCTTCGAAATAATTATCAGCATTTGCATAAATATAAGCATAATTATGTGAATCAGTATGTAGCCCCACCGTGTGGCCCTCACGATATTCCCTCAAGATTAATTCGTCTTTTCCTCGTCCAGTCACGAAAAATGTTGCTTTCACGCCATATCTTGCAAGTGTATCAAGTAGCTGTCCAGTATATTCACTTGGCCCGTCATCGAAAGTCAGATATATCACTCCGCTATTTTCTCTTAGTGGTTCAATTTCTATAATTTCTGGAGGCATTTTCTCTTCACTACATTCGTCATATTGTTCACAAAAGCTAAGCGACTTTTCTACTTCTCGCGCACCAAGAACAGCTCCCGCTACCATCAGGCTGAAGCATCCTAGGCCCAATATCCCAATTATCACCCATTCAATCAGCGTTCCGATATGTCTTCTGCCTGACGCTTCCATAATTCGATTATAACACAGAATAAACACAAAAAAGAAACACTATCGTGTCTCTAGAATCTGGCAGGGGCGGCAAGACTTGAACTCACGACACGCGGTTTTGGAGACCGCTGCTCTACCAACTGAGCTACGCCCCTATATTATCCTAATTCTATTATAACACAAAACTTCGCAAATCTCACAAAAAACTGCGCCCTTTTTATGACGCAGTCTTGTCTTAACGCTTCTTCTCCTTGACTTCGTTACGTCCAAGATTTTTCTTAGTCTCTACGAACAGAACATGCTTCCTTAGAACTGGATCATACTTCTTGAGACTAAGCTTATCTGGAGTATTCATCGTATTCTTCTTGGTGTAGTAAGCACGCACACCAGATTCCTCAGAAACGAGGCCAACGAGTTTTCTCTTAGTGTTATTCTTCTTTGCCATATTGATTCCATTATATCACATCGAGAGAAAAATGGCAAGACTTTCGTCCTGCCATTTGCGAGGGTTGCGGCAATGTTTCGTAATTCAATTGCAACCGAGGGACATAAAGGCAAAATTTGCCGAAGGCAGATTTTGCCGCTGTAGAGGCGGAGTGACGTGATATAATCTTCGATTATCACGTCACGGAGCTCCCGAGGTGCAATGAATTATGAAACAACGCCAAGGGTTGCTAGAGCTCACCATTCGATGAAGCGCGTGGCGGACTCATGATGAGCCCCACAGTGAAAATAATGCGCCATCATCAACGCTTCCGTTACAAACGGCCTACCACATCTCGGACAACTCCACGTCATTTTCTCACCCCCTTCTCTAAAATACAAGTAATCTTGCGCCTCTTTCGATAGAACCAGAGACGAAAAATCACCTCATATCTCCATTATACCACTTCAGGGCATTTTTGTCAAGAATTCACAAGCCTAAGCGTGGCTCTTCCCAACAATTAGCTCCGCAAACTTCATAATATCCTCCACCTCCAGTGTCCCATCCGGCTCAACAAACAAATCTGGATCATCCATAAACTTAAGCGTAGAAATTTGTTCATAGCAAGCACTAACAAGCCTTAGAAACTCCGCATCACTCATGAGATCGAAATCAAACTCCTTATCATACACAATGCCATCCTTATCTGGCACCACAAACAAAATATGCCCCTTCCTCACCTTGTAATTCTTAAATCTCGGACAAGCTTCAATCAGCATCTTATAGAACGTAAGCTGCAAACCATATTTATAGAGTGTCGCCGTCTCATCCCACTTTTTTGCCTTAAACGCACTAGTTTTATAGTCGTAGATATCGATTGTACGGGCCTCTTCGTTTGCCACCATCAAATCGATTTTGCCAGTGACGGGCACTCCGCCCACCACTAGCTTATCAGGCGAAAAATTAACCTCGGCCCGTCCGTTTCGAATAATAGTACCAAACTCTCTTAAAGCCACTCCTAGATCGGCAGGCCCTTTGTCACGCAGCTTACGAATGATCTCCGAAGGCAACTGAACCTTCTCCAGCTCTTTCAGATAATAATCCACTGCCTCATCATCGGAACACCCCGTATCTGTTGCATGCTGGAAAGTCGAATGCACCAAACTCCCATAAGCCAAGATTTCAGTTTCCGGCTCTTTCAAATTAGGCATGATATACCCCTTGAAAAACTCAATCGGCCCAGCATAGATTACATCTATAAAGCTTGTCAATGCTGAAGCAGACATCCGCAGATTCTTCGCACGTTCTCTATAGAACAGTCTGAGGTCACTTTCATTAGCAAAATAAGGGGTCAGCCAATTCTTAATATTTTTAATCGCCGCCTCAATGTCAACATCATAATCTAAAATTACGTATTTATTTGGAAGAAACGGCAGAATCACTCTATCGCCTTCCATATACTCATTAAAATACTCAAGCCTCTTCGGATCTTTCCCAGCGAAATCGTGTAAGGAATTCGTGATGAAAAGTCCTTCTTTTGCGCGCGTCAAGGCAACATATAATATCCTCAATTTCTCACTATCCGTCGTCCCGGTATGCCGAATAAACGCCATATTTTTCGGTAAAGTCAACGTCGTGTTATTACCTTTGCCCTTGCCCCAAGCCGAATGATCCGCCGAAAGAATAAATACGTAATCAAACTCAAGTCCCTTTGATTTGTGCGCCGATAAAATCGAGACTGCCGACTCCGCCTCACGATAAGGACTCGTCGTCATCACCATTTTATGAGCAGCCTCATAGTCGTCTAACATCTCAATCAAATCGGAAAGTTTCAAGGCTTTATTGCCGCCAAAGTATTGTTTCACCTTTCCTCGAAGCGCTGCAAGATTTTCATAAAAAGCAAACTCATTACTAAGATCGCCTCGAGTCGTATCGTCCTCTCCGCGGCTTACAAATTCCAAAAATTTTGATCTTGTACCGTCAAGTTCCCGCGCACCGATTATATAATCGAGCATCACCTCTAGTGGTTCGGTCAAAGACTTCAGGGCCAACTTAGCTATAAAATTAGCCGTATCCCTTATTTTTGGATTATCTGAATCAGCCAGGCTCTCGAAAACAGGTTTATGATTATAGCGAGCCGTCTCAACAGTCTTAAGTACATCAATCGCGGCGATCTCAAAGAAATCATACCCAAGAATTTCAATCAGAGACACGTCGGACTTGGTATTCTGGGAAAGGTCATGAATATACTTAGACAGATTCACTAGCTGGTGAATCCTCGTATCAGCAAGCACATCATTTTGCCTCTCATAAGCAATTTTTATTTCAGGATGCATCTTGAGGTATGGAAGTAATGGCTCAAAATATTTTGTTTTATACGAAATTACGGCAATCTTATGTTGTGGAACGCCGGCCGCAATCAGATCTGAAATTTTTTTAGCAACATATGCATATTCCGACTCCTGCTCTCGGAATTCTCGACGTTCTATCCGTGACTCACTGGGGCTACCCTTAAAAGCGACCAGATGCTTAGTGTCATACCTGTCATCCGCCTGCTCAATCACAGCTTGCGAGAAGTCGAGAATCTCCTGAGTAGAACGATAGTTTTCCTCGAGCTTCACAACCTTCGCATCGTAATATTCCTTAAAGTCGCGTAAGTTTGATGCCAAAGCCCCTTGAAAGGCAAAAATCGCCTGATCATCATCACCAACAGCCATAATCAGCGGTTTTTCATAATCGGTAATCTGTTTAACGATTGAGAGCTGCGCCGGATTAGTATCTTGGAATTCATCAAGCAAAATAACTTGATATTTTTCTTCTAATGTCAGCTTAAACCCTTCGTCACTCTGAAGGGCTTTAATCGCCTCCTGAATCATATCATTAAAGTCAAAAAGTCCATTCTCTCGCAGATAATTCTCATAGTCTCGCATTATACGCGAGAGACTCATCAATTTCTTATTTGCAACTCTACCTTTCAGACGGAAGTTACCAAGCCCATCCTTCTCAAAATACTTATCCTTCCATGCGGACAGAGGTTTAATCTTGCCATCGGCAGTTGCTTCATTAATCGCGTCTCTTAGGTCGCAAGCCACTTCATAGATTAGTCTCGCAATCGGCGCACCCGAAGAAACTGCAATCATCGGGACCACTTCCGTCTGGGGTCTCAAGACTTCAAAAATCGGCGCATAAGCATTATCAAATGACTCCTTGAATTTCCGCGGCACTATATTCTTAAGGAACGGCGAAATTGCACTAGAAATCACCTCAGCATCAGCGATATTCTGAAGTGCGACTTTTTCCAAGTCATCTGCCGAAAGTTGCGCCCCCTTAGCTTCGCCAATGGTCTTAATTATATTTTCAATACTATCACCCCTTAAGATATCACGCCCATCAAGATTATCCTGAAGCTCCTTCACGATTTTATATTGTCGAATCTCGTCAATCGGCGTATCCAAATCTCTATCATAAGTTTCGGAATAGTTTTTGTACTGCGCTAGAATATCGCGTCCAAAAGCATGGTAAGTGCCAATTGTGATCTTCAGTGCGTCCTTACCGATAATACTCTTGAGACGCTCTCGCATATTCGAAGCACCAGTCTCAGTAAAAGTCAAACATAAAATATTTTCCGCCACAGTATCTGTATTTTTCAAAATATATTCCACCTTCGAACTTAAAAGCTGCGTCTTTCCGGTTCCGGGTCCTGCTACTACAAGTAAAGGCCCATCGAGATATTCTACCGCTTCTTTTTGTCTTGCGTTTAATTCCATTGCCGACTCGTTCCCTTCATTATTTTATCTTATCTCTATAATTCTCAATCGCATTTTTTAGCGCATCGTGGCCAAGAATCGAACAATGAAACTTATGTTTCGGCAATTTACCTAGATATTCATCAATCATCTTGGCATCAATTTTCAAAGCATCGTCAAGCGTACGCCCCTTACAAAGCTCCGACAAAGCCGAGGTCGAAGCGATTGCTGACGCACAGCCATAAGTCTTCCACCTTACATCTTCAATAATATCCTCGCCGGCGTCATTTTTTCCGACTTTAATATACATTTTCATCTGATCGCCACAGATTGGATTCCCCACTAGCCCCACCGCATCAAAATCAAAGCTAGATTCGTCCCCCATTAAGAAATTACGCGGGCTTAAGAAATGCTCTTTGACCGCTTCCGGATAGACCCAATCTTGATTCTCTTGCATATATTTATTATACCACATTAAGATTTTAATGAAATCGTGCTCATACCTTGCAAAAGCTCAATAATCCCAGGTAAGACTTTCATTACTTTGTTCACATCGTCCATAGTATTATTAAGGCCAAAAGAAAATCTGATCGAAGAGTGTGCCACTTCGGCATCACCAGTCTTTGCCATTAAGACATGAGATGGTCGGATGTCACCAGCTGCACACGCTGACCCCGTCGAGACAATTATCCCCTCCGCATCAAGATAAAGTTGAATTGACTCACCTTCCGCTGCCGCAAAAGAAACATTCAATATATTTGGCAAACTTTTTCCGCGCCCTAAATCAGTATTAAGCGAACTGCCTCTTATCTCTTTGATAATTCTATTTGCCAAAGTATCGCGGAGTTCTCGCACCTCATGATCATATTTTTCCCAAGTCTTCTTTTCCTCGACATTTTTGAGCGCCGTCAAAAAACCAATAATTCCGACGGTATTATAAGTCCCACCTCTACGCTTATTTTCTTGATTACCACCAATAATGAGCGACCGAAAAGGGGCACCTCTCCTTACATAAAGCGCTCCTACCCCTATCGGCCCACCAATCTTATGCGCGCTAAAAGTAGCATAATCTAGCCCCATTTTCCTCACATCAATCGGTATCTTACCAAGCGCTTGCGTTAGGTCTGAATGTAGATATTCACCATCATGAATTTCTGGATATTCCAGTATCTCGCCGATTTCATTATTCACGAGCATATATGAATAAAGCTTTGGCTTACCCTCGCCTCTATAGACTTTTCCAGCCTCAATCACCGAATGATGCTCTATCGGCGAGGTTTCTATCTCGCATCCCTCAAAAGTATGAAGTACAGTGTTATTGCTCTCACTCGCTCCAGAAGTAAAAATAATTTCATCGGGCTCCGCATTAATCAAGCGCGCAAGCGTCCTCCGACATTCCTCAATCCGCATTTCAGCCATATGTCCAGGAGTATGCAAAGCCGAAGCGTTAGCAAAATACTTCTCTTCTGCTTCGTGCATCGCATCGCGAACGCTCTCTAATATCGGAACAGTAGCCGCATTATCTAAATACACCATACACAAATTATAACACAAAACACCTTCCATACATTATAGAACACTGTATGTGGACCAACCATAATGTATTAAACTGCGCTTAAGGCCTAAGAGTTGGCTAGTCTCCTACGACGAATATTTCGATGTATTATGCCAGCGACCGTGCCTATAAAAGCAGCCACCGTGAGCACCACAAGTATCAAAAACCAAAGTGGACAAGTGACCACCACCTGCGTAAGCGGGTATGTTTTACCAAGATAAGTTACGTCATGTGTCACCTCAAAAACACCAAGCGCCGGTATTCTTGACAAATTCCTCGACACATATCTTGTCGACCCAGGCATAATTACATCTTGAAAAGTATCTTTGTCATCCTCTACGGGAAAGACACTCTCTCCTGTAAATACATTCTTAATCGAAATTCTCGTCAACATTTGCTCGTGAACATTGCCATTATTGTTTACTGTGACTGAAGTCTGTAGTGGCAGAGATGTCGCAAAGCCAGGCACGGAATTGCTCAGAACTTCACCTTCGTGAGTAGTCTTGCCAGACATTGTAGCATATATCAAACTAGCGATTTCATAATAATTCTGCACCGACACGCCATCGCCCTCGGCCACCTTCGAACTATCCGATCTTACCGTAATCGCCGCATACTGGCCACCACCAGGAGCGTCTACTGGCACCTCGATATGAAACTTAATCTCAGCTATTCCATTTGGCTTGATGCTACCAGTAGGATTATCAATCGTAATCCAATCGACAATTTGGCTTAAATTCGACTTCGTACTAAGATCCGCCGTATATTCTTCGTCAACCACACTATAAGGAGTAACTACAGCCATATAGTTAAAGTCCTGCGTAGCACTAACCGGATTTACAACCTTAATCGAACCCTCATAAATCTTCCCTGGCTCAAGATTAAAATTTTGGCTTACTGGCAATACAGAAAAGTAATTCTCCACTTTATTTTCTCCTTATCTTCTTTCATTATACCACGAATCAATCTTTTTGGACAAATTATGCTCGTTCTTAACGAAAAAATTTATTCAATCGAAAGAATCTCGCCAGTCCCCTGCTTTAAGTGTATTAACCTCTGATTTTTCGACCCACGGAATCTCAGACTCAAATCTTTTTGCGACATAATAAACGGTCCATCTATGAGTGCGTCTAGTGATTTCAGAAATTGAAAAGCCTCACCCCCGGCCGCTTTAATCTGCTCATAAGTAAACCCCGAGAAGCTCCAAACATCCCATCCGAGTTCTTTTCGTACATACTCGGCTATCTCGCGACAAGCTTTCGGCTGCGCAAAAGGCTCACCACCACAAAACGTCAGCCCCGTCTGTCCCGGAAACTCGCTTAGCCTCTCACAAACTTCTTTAATTTCGACAAGAAATCCCCCCTCAAAGTCCCACGTCTCCGGATTTTGACACCCAGGGCAATGATTCGGACACCCTTGCGTCCACACCACTGCCCTCAGCCCATCGCCATTCACGATATTATCATGTTCGAGCGGCCCCGAGAGGCGAATATACCCCTCGGGCGGCTGAGGACTAGCTGGAATAGCCCGTTGTGGGGCATTTCGGAGCGCGGCAGCGCGAGACTTAGCGCCGTCCGCCCGTGGCGACGGGCCGGACGGACGCGGCCCCACTACGGGCTTTCCAGCTAGCATCCACACGCCCTTTCAAATGAGACGTCGCCTTCAAGCCTCCCACAATGTGGACACCTCTCCCCCTTGATAATCCCGGAGAACCCACATACCGGGTCGCGGTCTACAGGGTGGTTCACCGAGCCGTAACCTATCCCACAGTCATGCATCTTGCGAATCACCGCTTCAAATGCTGCGAGATTTTGCGACGGATCGCCATCAAGCTCGATATATGTAATATGCCCCGCATTACATAGATTATGATATGGTGCCTCAATTTCAATCTTCTCAAATGCCGAGATCGGATAGTATACCGGCACGTGGAACGAATTGGTGTAGAAATCCCTGTCCGTCACGCCCGGAATCACACCAAACTCCTTGCGGTCGAGTTTTGTAAACCGCCCCGCGATACCCTCTGCCGGTGTCGCGAGAAGCGAGAAGTTCAGCTTATACTTCTTACAATACTCATCACATTTCTCGCGCATATGCGTAATGATATCAAGCCCAAGCTCGCGTGCATCCGCATCCTCACCGTGATGCTTGCCCACCATCGCAACGAGCGTCTCAGCAAGGCCGATAAAACCAATCGACAACGTCCCGTGCTTAATTACTTCGCGAAGCGTATCATTCCAGCCTAGCTTCTCCGAGCCAAACCAGTTACCTTGCCCCATGAGGAACGGGAAGTTCCTCACGTGCTGATTCGCCTGGAACTCAAATCTTTCAAGAAGTTCATCTTTTACTAGGTCCATCTTTTCATCAAGCTCAGTATAGAACCCATCCCAGTCCGCTTCCTTACGCTCACCCAAGCAGATACCGTGCTTAATACCGATTCTCACCAAATTCACCGTGGTAAACGAACAGTTGCCGCGCCCCGTCACGATACCATCACTCTCCGGGAACACCGACGCGAACACGCGAGTCCTACATCCCATCGTCGCAATCTCAGTCCGATAGTCGCCAGGTTTGTAATACTTCAGGTTATATGGCGCATCAATAAAGCAGAAATTCGGGAATAGCCGCTTCGCCGAAACTTCCATCG
>CAZZAI010000007.1:0-28676 GCA_964652665.1 uncultured Candidatus Saccharibacteria bacterium | reverse complement strand
AGGTGAAATTAACTTTGATGTTCTCATCTCTACACCTCAGTATATGCCAAAGCTTGGCAAATATGCACGCCTCCTTGGTCCGAAGGGTTTGATGCCAAATCCAAAGGCAGGAACAGTGACGGCTGATGTAGAAAAAGCCGTGCGCGAGTCTAAGGCCGGCAAGGTAGAGTATCGCGTGGATAAACAAGCGATTGTGCACATCGGTCTTGGTAAGGTTTCGTTTGGCGCAGACAAGCTGATGGAGAATGCAAATGTCTTCTTTGACTCACTCAAAGCTATGAAGCCAGGTTCACTCAAAGGTACCTATGTGAAGTCTGTATTTATCACGACGACTATGGGTCCTTCAATTGAAGTAGAGAATAGCTATAACTAGTCCACAGTTATTATAAAAATATCCAGTTTCGACTGGATATTTTTGATGGTTTTGTGCTACAATGAATGTATGAACGTTGACTTTAGCCTACTAAACGAAACCGAAATGATTTTCATGGCGATTGTTGGCGCACTCCTATTGTTCGCGGGATATAGAATCAAGAAAATCGCTTTTTTCTTGATTTGGTTCTTTATTGGATATACATTGATGGGATATCTGATGCCAGAACTGGTGAAATTAGTGCCAGATATAGCTAATGATGAGCTATGGAAGAACTTGCTGCCACTCGCCGGTGGGCTACTTGTCGCACTGATGGGATTTACGATCGAAAAGATCTGTGTCGGTGGGATTACCTTTGGAGTGGTGATGATGATAGTTGCACAATATTTCGGAACAGAAATGCAAACACTCCTTATTGGCGGGGTAGTTGGCGTGATTGCTGCCGGTGCGTCGGTAATGCTAATGAAGCCAGCGATCATTATCGCAACCGCAACGGCGGGTTCCTATTTGATTTTGCCAGGTATTTTTATGCTGGCCAAGGATCTTAGTGCCGAGGCGTTATATTTTCCGCTGCTAATTGGGATTGCCGCGGTGGGTGCAATAATCCAATTCATGACGACTCGTAGGATGTAAGTTTTACAGAGGTAGATTTGACTTTTTAGCATAAGTGTGATATAATAGTAAGATATGCTATGTATTTGGTAGATAACAAAAATAAAATAACCTCCGATATGGGAGGTTATTTTTAAAACAACTAGCTAGAGCGAAGATTAGGCGAGCTCGACAGTCGCACCAGCCTCTTCGAGGGCTTTCTTCATCGCTTCAGCGTCAGCCTTAGCGACCTTTTCCTTGACGGTAGCAGGAGCGCCATCGACAATAGCCTTAGCTTCGCCAAGACCAAGCCCGGTAGCTTCCTTTACTGCCTTGATGACGGCGATCTTCTGTGCGCCAGCGTCTTTCAAGACGACATCGTATTCGGATTTGCCTTCATCAGCGGCACCTTCTGCGCCAGCAGCCGCAACGGCGACAGCAGCAACAGGCTCAATGCCATATTCGTCCTTGAGGACGGTTTTGAGTTCGTTAACTTCGAGCACAGTCATATTGACGAGCTCTTCAGCCAACTTCTTGATATCAGTTGCCATAATTTTCTCCTTTGGAGCGAGAGCAAACCTTGCCCATCGCTCTTTTGATAATGATATGAGCTAGAGGAATCTAGCCCAAATTAATTATTAATGATTGATTGCTACTCGGCATTTTCTGCTGGAGCTTCCTATGCCTCAGCAGAAGCTGTTTCGGTGGTCTCAGCAGGTTTAGCCTCGGTAGTCTCTGGCTTGTTTTCTAGTGCAGAAACAATACCATTGATACCAGAGAGGAGCGTATCCACAACCTGAGCGATGAGTTCGTTCTTGGTCGGGAGAGAGCCGAGCGTCGTGACTTCGTCTTTAGATAATGAAGCACCTTCACCATTAAATCCACCAATAAGCTCCATTTTGTTGTGAGCTTTAGCGAACTTAGTGAGAACCTTGGCGGCGTCAAAATCTTCGTCGGAGCCAAGAGCGTAAAGAAGCTGACCGGTAAGACCAGAAGCGTCGGTATCTTTGTAGGCGGCGATTTCTTTCATCGCTACCTTAACGAGGCGGTTCTTGACTACCTTAATCTTTACGTTCATTTCGCGAGCCATCTTGCGTAGCTCCTGAAGCTCTGCAACGGTGAGTCCTTCGTATTTAGCGTAGACTACCATCTTAGAGTCGGACAGAAGCGACGTCAAGTCAGCAACCAATGTGTTCTTTTTATCTTTTGAAATTGCCATAAAAAGTTCCTTTGGTTATTTAATATTACTAGCTAGTTGTTAAGTAGCGTCACCAAATTACAAGATATTCCTCGGTGGCATGATTAAGACAAAGTCCGCCACTGTCTTTGGTAACTAACACAATTATATCATACTTTTTTTGAAAAAACAATGTATAATAGAGTTATGGAAGATTTTGACTATTTAGGAGCAGGGGAGGTTTACTCTGATGGGGCATGCCAGAGCCTCAGACCACGCCCAGTGATCGAAGCCATCAACAAATATTATACAGAACATAATTCGTGTGGCGAACGTGTAAAATATAAATGGGGAAGACAGACAGATGAGCTGGTCGAAGGGACCCGTGAGAAAGTCTTGAAATATCTAGGCCTCAAAAGTAAGAAATACACAGTTTCTTTTACGCTCAATACGACTTATGGGATTAATTTATTACTTACTCAGATAGACGCAAGAAAATTTAAGAAAATTATGACTAGCAATATTGAGCATAATTCGCCTTTTCTTGCGACAATGGCTCTTAGTGAGACCAGTGGGTTGCCGCGCGAAGTGATGCATAGAAACGATGATGGCTCAATCAATATTTCAGATTACGATTTTACGGATGCGATTGTAGTGGTAAACGCTGCGTCGAATTTCGATGGGCGGAAACTTAACAATATCGCCGAACTGAACAAGGCAGTCCATAGAGCAGGCGGAATACTAATTATAGATGCGGCGCAGGCGATGGCGCATTCGGCCGACGTACTGCGCGGGATTGAGGTAGATGCGATTTGTTTCTCGGCACATAAAATGTACGCGCCATCGCTTGGCGTAATTGCCTGGAGGGACGAATTAGCTCAGTTCTTGGTGCCGAGGTGGCTCGGTGGCGGTATGGTCGATGATGTGGATGTGGATAACTATAGGCTTTCCTCCGACAACAAGGAGCATCGCTATACGAGATTTGAGTCTGGCTTACAGGCTTGGGGCGAGATTGTGGGGCTTGGCGCCGCGATTGACTGGCTAAGTGGAGTCTCCAAGAAAGATTGGCGCGATTTTGAAGCAAATTATCATGAGTTGTATGATTTTTTGAAAAATTCCGAGAAAGTTAGCATGATAAATTATGAGGCAAATCCGACAATGTCGTTTTACGTCGAAGGGCTAGATTCGCATCTTCTCGGCGAAGCTCTTTCGAGAGAAGATATAATGGCTAGAACTGGCTATTTCTGCGTACATTATTACTTGGATCACGAAATGGGATGTCCACCACTGATGAGATTTTCGCTTGGTTTACATAATCGTGCCGAAGACATAATAAAAGTTAAAAATATACTTGGCAAAATAATAGGCTAGTGGTAAAATAGATTCATTATGGTGTGTATAGCTGCATTTATTATATTGGCCCTGATTGGAGTATTCGTGGCCATCATATCAATCTTCAAACCACAGGTTGGCAAGAGTTATCTTAAGATGTTTAAAAAAGCTTGGGGTTGTCTTTGGAAGAAGGTCCGTCTCCAGAAATGCGAAACTGGTTTTAAAGATGATGTGAAAAATACGATTTTGTCTCGTGTAATTGTAAAGCATCCGACTTGGGTGAAGCCGCTCTCAGTGATTATTGAAATCATTTCTGTAGTGATTGTTGTTGTGGCGGTGTGGGCGATTCTCACAGCCGTGAAGTCGCTACTCGCCCTGTGGGCGCTTGGATCATGCAATGTGACGAAGCCTTCCGCTTGCTCACTGGGTGCTGAGGTATGTTCAATTGATCAAAGTGAACCCACGAATGTGTTTGAGGCTACAGGAAGATGGTTTGAAGAATGGGGCGAAATTTTCCAGGCAATTCCGGAGAAGTTTCAGACTTATGATGCGGCTAGCTATGATTTCAATTATATTACGGTAGCTGGAAGCACGGAAGCAGAAAAGCCGATTGCGGTCGACATCTTCGACCCTGGATGTTCGGTCTGTATGAAATCCTACCAAAATCAAAAAGAAGCCGGTTTCTTTGATCAATACGACGTCAGATTGGTGCCTTTTGCAATTCAGGACGCAGACAACAGTTATAAGTTTCAAAATTCTGCTTTAGTAGTAAAATATATGCTCGCTGTAGAACAATTTAGATCGGGGACAGCGATTCGTCTAATCGACAAGATATTTACCGAAAAAGACGCTGATGGTATTTCTTATTTCAATCGCTTGAATGAGGATTACGATGATGCTGCCGCAAGAGAGCATATCGACAGTTGGCTAAAGGAATTTGGGCTAGATGATGGCGCAATTAAAGAAGTGCATACTATAATGAGTTATCCAGAAATTGAAAATAAGATGGCCGAGAACCGACAGATTATCGAGAATACAGTACATGTGCGTGGCATCCCAACGATGATCTATGATGGTAAGAAACATACGGGGCTTTGGAAATCATTGTAAAAAATACAACATTTTTTGAGTGACCCTTGTAAATTTGGTGGAAAACTTTTTAAAAAAGTCCTTGACTTTTGATGTCGTTAGATATATTATAATATTAATACTATATTTAGACAGGATGCGAGGTGATGTCTGAAATACCAGATAAACAAATAAAAAGATTGAGAAGCCTGATTAGTGATGCTGAGACTAATTTATCTGCAGCAAAAGAATTGCTTGTTTCTATTCTTGGTGACGGCGAAACTATTTCTGCTCCGCGTGAGACGGTCGTGAGCGGGCCTGAGGGCAAAGTGATTGAAGGGATTTTCGATGGTCAGATTATGATTGGGCCTGATGGTAAGAATTATCCAGTCCCAGCCAACTACGCTTCGAAGTCGAAACTAGTCGAGGGTGATATCATGAAGCTTACTATCACGGACGACGGGAAGTTCCTATACAAGCAGATTGGGCCGGTGGAGAGAAAAACTGTTATTGGCACGCTTACACACCATGATGATAAATATTTTGTTGAAGTTAATGGAAAAGAATACCAGATTCTTTATGCTTCTGTTACATATTTTCATCTAAGAAAAGGCTCTCAGGTATCCGTAACGATTCCGGTAGACAATGAGGATGCAAATTGGGCTGCCGTCGAAGCGGCACTATAATCCATTCTTGTGATATAATTAGAGAATGAAGGCATTATACCGAAAATACAGACCACTGAAGCTCAGTGATGTTGTTGGTCAAGAACAAGTAACTAATCCACTCATGAGCGCACTAGAGCAGGGAAAAATTAATCATGCGTATCTTTTTGTAGGGCCACGAGGTTGCGGCAAGACAAGTGTCGCAAGGATCCTTGCGCATGAGATCAACAAATTCCCCTACGAGGTTGAGGATAATTATATTGACATAATCGAGATCGATGGCGCGAGTAACCGTGGTATCGACAATATTCGGGAGCTTCGTGAGAAAGTAGCAATTGCGCCGACTAAAGGCAAATACAAGGTGTATATTATAGACGAAGTTCATATGCTTACTAAAGAGGCTTTTAATGCCTTACTTAAGACGCTTGAAGAGCCACCAGAACACGCAGTTTTCATCATGGCAACAACCGATGCGTATAAGGTACCGGTGACGATTACTTCTCGTTCGCAAGTCTATAACTTTAAACTAGCAGAGCCGAGTATTATGCTGGCGCATTTAACAAAAATTTGCGCCGAAGAAGGAATCAATATTGCCCAGGACGCTCTAGAGATAATCGTGAAGCGCGGAGGAGGATCATACCGCGATTCGCTGAGTTTGCTCGATCAAATTTCGTCTTTGGCTGATACAGAGATTACGAAAGATATCGTGGTGCGCGCCATGGGACTCGCCCCAGAAGAAAAGATTGAAAAATTACTTAGTGATTATTTGCTAAGCGACATAATGCTAATTAGTAGCGATTTGAAAGATTTATACGCAATGGGAATCGAGGCGACGACTCTGGCTGAAGAAATTATACAAAAGATACTAGAAGCTCCTAGGTCTGAGTTAGTGCCGCTTCTTAGATCGCTCTCGGAGGTCAAAGATCCGTATGCGGAAGCAAGACTACTAGTGGCGTTTGTAGCCGATATTCAGACAGGAGCTAGCACACCTAGACAGCCAAGCGACCATGTAGCCACAAACTTGATACCTCGCGCGAGCAATTCTAATTTTGACTTGGATAGTTTTTTGGATAAAGTACAAAGCCTCAATGATGCGATTTATGCACAACTTAAATTTGCAAATGTAAAGAATACCGGCGGAGTGCTGGATATCTATCCGCAAAAGAAAGTCGCTAAGATGATTTTGTCAAAAGACAACAATGTTAAAATACTAAGCGAGGCGGCTGGTGGACTTAGGATTGTGATTCATGAGGTCGGTGAAGACCCTGATTTAAAAAATGATGCGTTAATTTCGAAAATGTCTGATATAATGGGAGGTGAGGTAAGAAACGATGCAGGAGGTAGCCCATTCTAATACTGGCGGTAAGACGCCACCGCAAGATACTGTAGCTGAGCAGTCACTTCTCGGAGCGATTTTATTATCTGACAAAGTTTTGCCGGAGGTACTAAACATCATTCGGGCAGAAGATTTCTACGAGATGAAGCATCAAGTTATTTTTCGAGCAATTTGCAATCTATACGACCAGCATAGACCAATAGACTTAATCACGCTCACAACTGAGCTAAAGAATTCAAAGCAGCTCAAGGAGGTAGGCGGGGCGCCGTATCTAACTGAACTTACAAACTTTGTCCCGACTGCGTCTCACGCCAAAGCATATGCTGAGATTATTGAAAAAGCATCGACTAGGAGAAAACTGATTGATGCGGGGACAGAAATCGCAGCGAGAGCCTACGAAGAGGGGGCGGACGTCGGAGATTTAGTGGGTCAAGCCGAGAAGAAGCTTTTTGAAGTGTCGGATAAGATTATCAAAAGTGACTACGTAGCGATGAGCGATCTTCTTGCTGACGCGTTTGAGAGAATTGAAGAGTTGCGGAAGAACAAGGGGGCGCTTCGCGGGCTTAAAACCGGCTTTCGCGACCTTGACAACAAAACGGCAGGACTTCAGAAAGGTGACTTGATAATTATTGGTGCTAGGCCGGCAATGGGTAAGACAACTTTTGCACAAAACCTAGCCTACAATGTTGCTAGCATTAATAACCGTGGTGTATTATTTTTCTCGATGGAGATGGGCGCGAATGAGATTATTGATCGCATGATTTCTGATGTCTCCGGAGTAGACAACTGGAAAATGCGGACAGGCAATATTAATGGCGACGAAGAGGCCAGAATCACTGATGCTTTGGCCGAGATGGACGAAATACCGATCTATATTGACGATACGAGTTCAATGACGATTATGGACCTCAGAAATAAAGCAAGACGTGCTAAGCATGATCATGATATCGGCGTAGTGATTGTAGACTATCTGCAGCTTATTACTGGGTCAGATCGCTACAAAGGAAATCGCGTGCAGGAAGTAACCGAAATTTCGCGCGGACTCAAGATTCTGGCCCGTGAACTCGAGATACCTGTAATCGCCCTGGCACAGCTTTCGCGTAACGTGACGGGGCGAGATGATCCAAGACCTGTACTGTCTGACCTTCGTGAGTCTGGCTCTATCGAGCAGGACGCAGATCTCGTGATGTTCTTACACCGCCCTGACTACTATCGACAGAATGATGATAATTATGAAGAGACACATATTACAGAGCTTCTAGTTGCAAAACACCGCCATGGCGCGGTAGGAAAAATTGAGCTTTACTTCCATCCTGAGCTACTTAGGTTTATGTCTCTTGATAAAACACGAGAAGAATAGTATAATTAAATGGTGAAGAAAATTGTAATTTCAAAACTCTTTCTCTACAAGTATCGATTCATTATCGGGTATATTTTGCTCGGTGCAGCTTTTATCGGATTGCTGTTCTTTTTGCCACTAATTTCACAGTCTGGCTTGTCGCAAGCCGAGATGGACTCGGCAGTTAGTTCATATGCGCTCGATTTTAGCTCGCCAATGAACGGTGACTTGGTTGATTTACCGTATCGTTTGTTACAAAAATTCTCCATCGTATTATTCGGGCTGACTCCATATACAATTAAACTACCGAGTATTATCATTGGGCTTCTTCTAGGCGTCCTACTGATTCTCCTACTAAACAGATGGTTTAAGAATAACGTATCTTTACTTGCCTCAACGCTCGTTATATTATCTACGCCGTTTCTATTCTTGGCCGGAAATGGCACACCACTCATTATGCTGGTATTCTGGCCCACCCTCCTTCTTTGGCTCGGCTCAAAAATACAAGGCGAAAATAGGCCAAAGCCTTCTTATTGTTTTTGGTTCGCTGTAGCTTTACTCATGGCGATTTTCACGCCGTACATGACCTACTTCGCGCTCTTCTCGGTGATTTTCGTATTGATGCAGCCTCATTTGAGGTTTGTGGTCAAGAGTTTGCCAAAAGTTCCGCTTGTTTTCATCGGACTTTTTGTGATTATCGGGCTCGTCGTGCTTGGAATGAATATTTTTAATCGACCGGACACTATTATGGAACTCTTGTTCGCGAAAAATTATGATGCCAGTAGCTTCTTTAATAATATTACATCTGGTCTCGCTCCTGTTGTCTCTTGGCGGGATACGCCGGAAAGCGTATTTTTATCACCGCTAATGAGTATTCCGACGCTAGCATTGGCTTTGATTGGTCTATTCTCGACCACGAAAGGTTTTTTTGCATCGCGCAACTCAATCGCATCACTTCTTCTGATTTTCACTGTAATAATAACTGGTTTTAGCCCTAATGCAATAATATTCTTTATTCTGCCTTTTGCAATACTCATTGCGCATGGTATAAAGTATTTGTTAGAGAAATGGTACGGGCTATTCCCAGAAAATCCCTACGCAAGAATTGCTGGAATTCTGCCACTTGGAATTCTGTTTGGGATAATGCTCATCCCAAGTTTACTCCAATATGTTCACGGATATCAGTATAATCCTGTCGTAAATTCAGAATTCAGTCGCGATCTCGCGGTGATACGTGAAAATTTGACAGAAGAGACACTAGTCGTTGGTGATAATTATGATTTTTATAAAATTCTAGAGGATTCGAGCGGGCTCAAAGTAGTATCGGATCCAAGCGAAAATACGGGCGGGAGTATCGCGGCGCTCCACACAAAATTAGACTTACCAAAGAATTACAAACTAGATAGAATATTTACATCCTCACTTAAGGAAAAATCTGATATAATATATCTATATACAGAAAAAGGAGAATAATATGGGTCAGACGATGGACCAAATGAAATTAATTAATCAGTTGCGTAAAGCACAAAAAGAGCTGAAGAATGAGATTGTAGAAGTTGAGGCTGGAGATGGTGCTGTAGTGGTGCAAATTAATGGCGAGCTGAAGGTAAAGAAAGTGACAATTGACCCAGAAAAAGTCGACCTAAATGATATCCACGAGCTAGAAAGATGGATCGAGAATTGTATGCGTGATGGTTTTGCGAAGGCGCAAGAAATTGCCACTGACAAGATGAAGCCACTGATGGGCGGGTTATCTGGATTTGGACTATAATTATTTAGATTAGGTGCGTATGATATTTAGTCGATTGGGATTTATTTTCGTGGGAGAGTTTTATGCTTCCTGACGCATTAGCTCGTAGTATCGAGGCGCTTGGGATGCTTCCAGGCGTCGGGCCGAAGACGGCTGAGCGATATGGATATTATCTGTTTAAGGCAAATCCAAAAATTGCAGATAATATAGCAGAAGCACTCGCTTCGCTACACGATGGCGTAAAATTATGTCCGAAGACTTTTGCGCTGATCAATGCAGATGAGGAGGTGTCAGAGCTATATTCTGACACGACGCGAGATAAGACTACGGTGATGGTAGTAGAAGAACCGTTAGACATTTATGCTTTTGAGGCGACAAAGGGATATCATGGCACGTATCATGTGCTCGGTGGCGTAATATCGCCGATTGACGGAGTTGGCCCAGATGAGTTACATATCCGGGAATTGGTGGAACGAGTCAAGGATGACGGCGTAAATGAAGTCATTATTGCGACTAATCCTTCCGTAGAAGGGGAGTCTACCGCACTTTTACTTGACAAAGTATTACATGAGAATAGTCCAGATCTCAAAGTAACACGTCTAGCTCGCGGCTTGCCGCTTGGGGTAGATTTATCATATGCGGACCAGATTACATTGTCCGCAGCATTAGAGAACCGCACTAAAGTCTAGAATACTATTCTGCAAAGGTCTACTCGGATTTCTTGGTTAAAGCTTGGTAGTCGATTTTGCCTAGCTTTGTTTTGGGTAATTCACTAATAAACTCTATCTCGCGCGGAATTTCATATTTTGCTAAATACTTCTTATAGATTTGAGAGAGTTGCTTGCGGACGCTTCTCTCGGATGAGCCTGGCCTTAGAACAACGAATACTTTAACAATCTCGCCGCGGAGCTTGTCTGGCACACCTATACAGGCTACATTCAGAACACTGTCGGCCCTAAGAGTAGCGTCCTCAACATTGGAAGGATAGACATTGTAGCCATTTGTAATAATCATACGTTTGATACGGCCACGAAAATAGACAACTCCGTTTTCATCGACGCGGCCAATATCGCCGGTAGACAACCATTTTTTGCCTTTGACAATCTTGAATGTATTCTTGGTTTCAATTGGATTATCAAGATATTCTTTCATGACAGTGAGACCACGCACATAAATCTCACCGTCTTGGTTGGTCTCGACAGGCTTGCCTGATTTTAAGTCGACAATCAGAACCTCACTTTCGGGGAGTGGATAGCCTATCACGCCGGAGCCCTCAGCGATGGACGCAGGAGAAAATACCATGCCGCCAGCGGCCTCGGTGAGGCCATAGCCGTTGTGTAGCATTGCACGAGAACCGTGATCTTTTAAGAATTGATTGAACTCATTCTTCATTGAGTCGGAGACGAGATCTCCTCCAGAAACAACTCCTTTGATACGTTTGAGCTCGCGCGGACCAAATTTGATTTTCATCATATAGTCAAACACCGTAGGTACGCCAACGAGAATATTAATACGATATTTTCTGATATAATCGCGAAGTTTTTTTGCACTAAACTGCGGGATCAGGACGATGCGCATGCCACAAAAGAATGGAATATGCATACAAACCCCTAGACCAAAAGCGTGAAAATTTGGCAAGAAAGTCAGCATCGAAAAGCGCGCCTTCAGCAACTCCGGAACAAGATACTTGGCGCCAAGAGCTTGAGAATTGAAATTTAGATTGGTCAGTACGACCCCTTTGGGCTTTCCGGTGGTACCACCAGAATATAGAATCACCGCTGAATCCTTAGCGTTGACACGCGCATGGGGGTTACCGACAAATTTCGGGCCTAGTTTTAAAAAATCGTCCCAACGAATAATCTTTTGGCTGCGCTTGACATGGTTTTTGCGACCTTTGGTAAGCGCGTAGATTACCCGGACAAGAAAGTCCATTGATCTAGTAGCGGACACTACGACGACCTGCTCCAAGTCAGTATTCTTAATGATATTTTCGACTTTGGGATAGGTGATATCGATTACTAGCATGACTTTTGATGCGGCGCGATTTACGTATTCTTCAATCTCTTTTTCGGAAGAAAGTGGGTGCACCATGTTTGAGATCGCTCCAATTTCATTGACGGCATAAAACATGTACACAGCCTCGGGAGTGTTAGGCATGCAGATTGTCACGGTATCGCCTTTATTGACACCGAGAGCTTTGAGCGATTTTGCCACACGATTAATCTTTTTGATAAGCTCACGATAAGTGACGTCAGTACTATAATAAGTCATCGCAACATTGTGCGGCCATTTGCAGCTTGACTCGTAAACTACATCATAGAGGCCCCCTTCGGGGTACTCTATATCACTTGGGAGTTTTTCAATATAACCATATTTGTTACGCTCTATTCGCATATCAATTGTACGCACGAGCTTTTTAAGTTTATTTCTGGCAAATTCGAGCATAATTAAATTATAGCATGTTATAATATAAATATGGATAGGAATTTCAAAGTTAGATTGATTGTAGGTCTTTCCATGTTCGTAGTGGCGATTATAGGGCTATATACTTTTGAAAGTATCCCTTTTAAGATAATATATGGTTTTTTCTCTTTGGTGGCGACCATCGAACTGTTCAGTTTTTTCCGACGGAAGTTTAAGAAAAAAGCCATTTTGCTGGTCGTTTTTGAACTGATATTTTTGGTGCTTGGAGTCATATTTGTTGCGAAGATTGATTTATACCATTTTTGGTACATTATATTAGGCGTACCCGGATATGATGTTTTTGCGTATTTTTTTGGAAAAATCTTCGGTGGTAAAGTTTTCAAAAAATCTCGCCCATTCCCAAGGATTTCCAAAAATAAAACTTGGGAAGGGACAATTCTTGGGCTCTGTACCTCCATCGCATTAGTCGTCATTATGATGGCGGCAAATCACGCCTTCAAGACGGATTGGTGTTATTTATTCTGTGGGCCACTCGCTCTTGTAGGTGATTTATTTGAGAGTTACCTAAAAAGACAGTTTAGCGTCAAGGATTCAAATGAGATAATAGTGAAGAATAAGTTTTTCTGGGGACTAGAACACCTGGTAGGTGGTTCGGAAGGCCATGGCGGCTTCTTAGATAGGATTGATTCTACAGCTTTTACGACTAGCGTATTATTAGTAATTGGCTTATTCGCGAGATAAAGAAATGTGTTTACTACATGCGGATAAAAAATTTGAAAGATTTGAGGATGTGACGCCTGAAATTTTGAGCGAAGCTAAAGTCAAGCTGCTATTATGCGATTTAGACAATACACTTCGGCTTCATTCCGAAAAAGAGCCAGCCGAAGAGCTTGCGAAATGGATAAAAGAATGCCGCAAGGCGGGAGTGATGATAGTGATTATTTCTAATAATGGCCGGAAAAAGATGATGCAAAAATTCTGTAGGCCAATCAAGGTGCCCTGCGTATGGTGGGCGAAGAAGCCCTTATCCACCAAACTGACTGCAGCAATGAAGGAATATGGATTTTTTCCTCGCGAAACTGTGATGCTGGGTGATAAATGGTCGACAGATGTCTTGGCGGCAAAATTCGCCGGCGTAAGGGCTTGGAAAGTGGATCATCGTAAGGACGTTATATGAAAATAAACTTCCCGACACTACTCACGATTACCAGAATCATCTTGACGGTGCCGATGATGATTTGTATTTTTATTGAGTCAGACGCTGCGAGAATAGCAGCAATTATATGCTTCATTATTGCCTCTGTCAGCGATTTTATAGATGGAAGATTAGCAAGAAAATATCATCAAGTGACCAAGCTAGGAAAATTCCTTGACCCGCTGGCGGACAAAATGTTGGTGAATCTGGCCTTCTTAGCACTTGTAGTACTTGGGGCTGTGCCAGTATGGGTATTCGGCATAATAATTGTACGCGATTTGATGGTAGATGGTGTCAGGATGATGGCGGCATCAAACAAGGTGACGATTGATGCTTCGAAGTTCGGTAAAGCTAAGACTATGCTTCAGATGATTACTCTGGCACTCATTATGCTGAATCTTATCATACAAAACGATATCTTAAGCGCAATCAATATGACATTGCTTGGTTTTGTAGTAATATTGACGGTGTACTCTGGCTTTGATTACCTTATTAAGGCTTGGAAGTATTTAGAGTAGAGCATGAACTTATGGTATAATTATATATATGTATCAGAGTTTTACGGATTTTATAAAAGATAAGAAGACGATTTGCGTGATTCAGGCAGAGAATCCTGATGGAGACTCGCTCGGTTCGGCGATTGCTTTAGATTACATCTTGAAAGATATCGAAGTAACGATGTATTGCCCGATAGATATTCCGAAGTACCTACATTATTTTGAAGATTGGTCAAGAGTGGAGATGGATTTTGATTATAGAGCGGACGGATATATTATTGTAGATACGGCGGCGTCGGTGCTTCTTTCAAAACTGACTGATGATGCTGCGATTCGGAATCGACTATACACTGCACCGGTTTTCGTAATCGACCATCACGAAACAGAGGACGATCTTGATTTTCCACACGAAAGTATTATCGAAACAAGGCCGGCTTGTGCGGAGCTAATATACGATATTGCAAAAGATAACGAGCTCGAGATTAATGTAGAGGCGGCGAATGCTATCACTTCTGCTATTATGTCCGATACGCTTGGACTAACGAGCTCTTCGGTGACCGCACATACGTTTGACGTAATGGGTGAGCTTACGAGACTAGGAACAAACGTGGCTGAGCTTGAAGAGGCAAGGCGTGAATTCATGAAAAAATCACCGAGAATCCTCGATTATAAAGCAGACTTAATTAGGCGCATAGATTACTCACTCGACGGTGAGCTTGCAACTGTACATATTCCATGGGAAGATATCCAAGAATATTCTGATGAATACAACCCAAATGTGCTAATTCTAGAAGAACTACGCATGGTGGAAGGCGTAAAAGCGGCCGTGGCCGTCAAGACTTATCCTGACGGAAAAGTAACCGGAAAGGTGAGATGTACCGCTGGCGCGCCGATTGCTGAGAAAATAGCTGGTTATTTTGGCGGTGGTGGACATGAATACGCCTCCGGATTTCGGACTTATGATATTTCATATGAAGATGTGGTGGCAGATTTAGTAAAAATACTCCCCGAGCTCTTATCGGAAGTAGAAAGTGAGAATAATGAATAATAAAGACGATAATCTAACGAGAACACTAGAACTAAGAAAAACTCATGATAATTGTAACGGCGAAGAAAGATTGGCCGTCGTAATGATACACGGTATCGCATCGGATTCTTCCACATATCACAAATTATTGGAGTACTTAGAAGAAGCCCGCTCGATGGAGGGCGTAAGATTTGTGACATATGATTTGCTCGGAGCCGGTAAGTCGTATGCGTCTGACGAGCTAGAATACAATTACAAGGAGCAGCTCGAAGCGCTTGATAATTCAATCCAAAAATTGAGCTTGAAGACCCCGCTTATACTTGTCGGGCATTCAATGGGTGCTCTGATTGTTACTAGATATGCTCAAGAGCATAAAAAAGCGGTAAATAATCTAGTTCTTATTAGTCCTCCAACTTATACTGAGGAAGATTTAGATAACCCAGCGTTCAACGTAGCAATGAATGCTTTTCGTGAAGCGGTAAGCATCAAAAATCGTGAGATTCTTAAAGATAAGGCATTCAATAACTCGATTAACCATATTGTAAAAAATCGTAAAAATTATAAAAGACTAAAAGAAGTCTCGATACCTACCACAATGATTTATGGAGCGGAAGACCAAATAATTGCACGGCACAATATTAGTAGAGTTGTAAAAGAAAATCCAAAATATTTAAAAGCTGTTAAAACTAATGGTAGACACGGTATATCGCGTGAAAAATTTGCCTTGGTAAAGGAAGCTATCGAGGAGGCATTAAATGCTTAAGTTATACAACACTGCAACAAGAAAATTAGAAGAATTTAAACCTATTGGCGAAGAAGTGAAAATCTACACTTGCGGCCCTACCGTCTACAACTATCAGCACATCGGTAATTTTGCGGCACAGATTTATTGGGATTTGTTAGTTAGAACACTAATTATGATGGGGTACAGAGTAAGGCGCGTCCTTAATCTGACGGACGTAGGGCACTTGGTCTCCGATTCGGATGACGGGGAAGACAAGCTCGAAAAAGGAGCTCGTCGCGAGGGAATTGATGTCTGGGAAATAGCGCAACGCTATATTGATGATTTTTTCAAAAACTACAGAGCATTAGAGCTCACTACGCCTAGTGTAGTTGCTAGGGCTACAGACTATATCGAGGCAGACATGCGCGCCGTCGATTTAATGACAGAGCACGGATTTACTTACGAGACGGAAGACGGAATCTATTTTGATACTTCCAAGTTTGACAAGTATGGCGAGTTTGCGCGACTCAATCTAGAAGGACTGAAGGCTGGGGCGCGGGTCGAGTTTTCCTCAGAGAAGCGCAATGCCGCTGATTTTGCCGTTTGGAAATTCATTAAGCCTGGCGAGAAGCACGCGATGCGATGGGATTATTTAGGCAGGCCTGGGTATCCTGGTTGGCACTTAGAGTGTTCGACAATCATCCATGAGGAGCTAGGCGAGCCGATCGATATCCATACTGGCGGGATTGATCATATACCGATTCATCATACAGATGAAATCGCGCAGACCTACGCGATTGATGGGAAGAAATTAGCAAATTATTGGCTACATTGTAATTTTATCACCATTGATGGCGAAAAGATTTCGAAGTCGCTCGGCAATGTGATTTTAGTACCAGATTTAGTCGAGAAAGGATACTCCGCATTAGACTATAAGATGTGGGTACTTTCTGGGCACTATCAAGGTGAAAGGAATTTTACTTTTGAGGGGTTGGATGCGGCAAGAAATAGGCGGCTGAACTGGCGGAATCGTATTGCAGAATGCTATCAAAAAGAAATCGTGAATGATGCCGATTTTTCTAAAAAGTTGCTAGAAGCGGTGGGGAATAATCTAAACTCCGCTGGGGGCTTCAAAGTGATAGATGAAAGTCAGCTTAGTCTCGAAGATTGGCGCTTGGTCGACGAACTATTTGGGCTTAAACTGATTGATGATACACCTGATGTAAGCGAAAACACATACTCACTAATCAGAGACCGCGATACGGCCCGCGCGGACAAAAATTACACAAAATCAGATGAGCTAAGAGCAGAGCTTGAGAAAAACGGAATTGGCATCAAAGATACGTCTGATGGTGGAATCTGGTATTATCTTTCATGATAATACCGCGCGAGAAATTGTTTTTTGTATTCCAAAAATGAATCGTCAAGTATTGATTTTCGAATGCTCGCGACAGTCTTCACGACAAAGTGTTCATTATGGATGGAGGCTAGGACTTTAGCGGTGATTTCGTCGGCTTTGAAGAGATGATGTAAATAAGCCCGAGTGTAGTTTTTGCAACACTCGCAGTCGCATTCTGAATCTACCGGCGTGAAATCATGGGTAAATTTCGCGTTTTTAATGTTGATGCGACCATCTAGAGTATAAAGTGTACCGTTGCGAGCCATACGAGTAGGACCAACACAATCAAACGTATCGCACCCATATTCAGCGCCGTCAAATAAGTCAATCGGCTCTTGCCCCATGCCAAGAAGGTGGCGAGGTTTGTCTTCGGGGAGAATTGAATTGACGGTCTTAAGCATCTCCGCCATGCCAACTGCAGTAAATACGCCACCAATGCCAAAACCATCCGGGTCAATGCTGGCACAATATTCTGCTGATGCCGCTCGAAGGTCGTTAAATGTACCACCCTGGACAACGGCGTAAAGATACTGTTCAGGAAGACCGTCCTTTGCCGCCCGATCAGCCAACATATCATGTTCTTTTTTGCATCGTGCGAGCCACGCATGAGTGCGAGACGTGGCTTCTTCCATATCGCGGCGATTGTCAGATTTTGCAAGGTGGTCAAAGGCCATATGGATGTCAGCGCCAATATTCCACTGCGCTATCATAGATTTTTCTGGCGTGAGCTCGATAGTGTCGCCATTAAGATGCGATTTGAATTTAACTCCGTTTTCGGAAATCTTAACATCGGGTAGAGAAAAGATCTGGAAGCCGCCCGAATCGGTGAAGGTTGGTTTGTGCCAAGAATTGAATGTGGCAAGGCCGCCAGCCTCTCTTATTAATTCTGTACCCGGCGCAAGGATCAAATGATAAGTATTCGCCAAAATAGCTTGCGAACCGAGCTCGTTCATTTCTTTCATTGTCAGAGCTTTAACTGTGGCTTTAGTTGCAGCACCGACAAACGCAGGCGTATTAATGTCTCCATGTGGAGTATGAATAATGCCGGCACGTGTAAGAGAATCAGTTTTTATAATATCGAATTTTAGCATATAAACATTGAATCTCCATAGCTTAAGAAGTTGTAGTTATGCTCCACGGCGTAGTCATATGCATGTTTTAAATGTTCCCAACCAGCAAATGCGCTAGCGAGCATCAGTACGGTAGATTTTGGTGCGTGAAAATTCGTGAGAAGTGCGTCGACAATTTCAAATTTAAAACCCGGATAGATGAAGATATCGTCTTCGCCAGTAGTCTTGCCAGTCTTGGCGTAATATTCGAGCGTGCGTGTGACCGTAGTACCGACCGCGACGACACGATGGTGCGCGGCTTTAGCAGCCTTGATAGCGGATAGCGTATCTTCTGGAATATTGAACCATTCTGAATGCATGTGATGATCTTCGATCTTGTCGGTGCGAATTGGGAGGAAAGTGCCGAGACCAACATGAAGCGTGAGATAATTAATGATAACACCTTTTCGTTCAAGGCGCTCAAGCAAATCTGAAGTCATATTTAGGCTAGCGGTAGGAGCCGCTGCCGAGCCCATGTTCTTGGCCCAGACGGTCTGATAGCGCTTTACATCGTCGTCGGTAGCATCGCGATGAAGATACGGAGGAAGTGGGACGCTACCGTACTTCTCGGCAAGTGCTGATAACGGGATGGATGACTCGACTTCGGCAATACCGCCGTCTAGAATTTTTGTAATTGTAACGCAAACAGAATCGGAAGAAGTACCCGCAGAGTCTGGAGTATTGCTATCGGTTTTTATTATCAGAACATCACCTTCGTGAAGTTTACCACGATACATCACGCGGTCGGTCTCGCCACCATGTCGCTCCAATACGACTAATTCTCGTTCGCGACCATCTGGAAGAGTAGCAAAGAGACGTGAGCGCATCACACGGGTGTCATTTAATATTAAGACATCGCCTGCTCTCAAGAATTCGTCGAGATTACGATAAAGAGAATCTTTGATATTGCCATCTTGGCGGTCTAGGACCAAAAGACGAGTCGCACCGCGTTCCTTTGGCGGAAACTTCGCGATTCTTTCATCTGGCAAATCATAGTTATAATCACTTAGTAGCATATTTATATATTATAACATATTTTAAGAGATTATGTAACTAAGGAGTTGCATTCAGCCTTGTTACATAATTCAACGCGTCTCGGGAGCTCCGTGACGTGGTAATAAATTGATATTTGCTTGGTTTTTTAATAAAGATATGGTAAAATAGAATTAGTAAGGAGGTTTATGCAAAATACATTTCATACTGATACGAAAACGATGCTAAAGTTTTGGCTAATGCCTGTTTGTATAATTGCTTTAATTTTTTTCCTATACAAAGCAGTGACTGGGCTTATCGTAATTGGAATATCGATTTTCTTAGCACTCGCACTGAAGCCGCTCGTTAGGAAAGTCAATTCTTTCTTTACTAAACATTTTGGCAAGGAAAAGAAGCATCAGACGGCCTCGGCTGTACTTGCGTACCTAATCGTTGTAGTCGTGATTGGTGGCATTGTCGCCATTGTTGGTCCGGTAGTCGTCAATGAGACATCGAAATTTATCCAGAATTTTCCGGAAACTTTTGAGAAGACGTTTGGCGGCTGGGAAGGAGTCAATTCCTTCGGGCAATCAATCGGAATTAACGATCTTCACGCAGAGATAACAAATTCCTTGAATACTCTCTCGAACAACCTGCTAGGAATACTCGGAAATAATCTAGTGAGTAGTGTGAGTAGTATCGCAGATGTCGTGATGAAAGTAGTACTTACGCTTGTTCTTACTTTATTATTCTTACTCGAAGGTCCAGCGCTCGCGAGCTCTTTTTGGAAAGCAATTGGCTCCGATGAAGAAGACAAGAAACCTGTAGCTGTAGCGAAGCGCGTAGTAGCCAAAATGGCGAACGTGGTCTCCACTTATGTGTCACGACAAGTATTAGTTGCGATAATTGACGGTTGTGCATCTGGGCTAATCGTGTTCTTATTGTCGCTCATTATGGGCTTTTCATCAAATCTCGCCATTCCGATGGGAATGATTACGATGACGTTTTATTTAATACCGATGTTTGGACAATTCATCGGTGGGACTTTAGTAACACTTATTCTGTTTTTCTCAAGTCCTTTGTCAGCAGTAATATTTGCAATAATCTATATTGTCTACGCACAAATCGAGAATAACGTCATTTCACCGAAGATTCAGGGAAGCGCGTTGAAACTTCCCGCCGTAGTGATTCTGTGCGCAGTAACTATTGGCATGTATATGTTTGGTCTACTTGGCGCAATCATCGCGATTCCGATCGCTGGATGTATCCGCGTACTGATTGATGAATATCCTAACATTAAAGCCGCACGACGATAAACGGGAACTCGATGACGAAGCAGGAAACTAAACCTTTTGGTGGCAAAAAGAAAAATCCAAAGAAGATCATTGGGATTGTTCTTTTCGTGCTTTTAAATGTTGTCGTAATTGCCGCCACGGCGATCAACGAATTTGGAAATTCGAAGAATGCAACAGAGCTTAGCTCGGTAAAAATAAATCTATGGTTGCTTGTTCCTGCGGTACTACTTTTTACATTCGCAACACTAGCGAATATCTATAAATATGTTATCATGATGCGATCATCTTATCGTAAATCTAATATGCCGTCAAATAGTCGAATTTGGGCTTTAGCTTGGAATGTAACAATGCTTGGAAAATATTACGACAATATTACGCCAGCGGCAGTTGGTGGACAACCTTTTCAAATATATTATATGCGGAAAGAGAGTGGGCTAACGCATGGACACGCGACAGCGTTGCCGCTTGTCGGTATGGTGGCAGGACAGATTGGTTTCTTAATTATCGCGATTATTTGTTTTGTACTGAATAACCTGATCGGCGGAAATGTTGTTTTGATGGTGACAGCTTGGGTGGGACTACTTTTCTATGCTTTTTGGCCAATAATGATTTTTGGAATCAGCTTTTATCCTGGCCCGACTAAGAAGGTTTTAAGATTTGGCGTAAAAATATTAGCAAAACTCAGAATCGTCAAAAAACCTGAAAAAGCTATCGCAACCATTGAAAATGAATTAATGGAATACGTCGAATCCATCAAGATGCTCGCGAGGACGAAGTTTTTACTGGCAAAAGTCATATTCTTGTCTGTGATATATAATATATTGACATATTCTATTCCATTTTTCGTAATAAAAGCGTTCGGCGGCAATGTAGAATTCTTTGAGTGCTTTGCGACTACGCTCGCAGTAACAAGTGCGGTATATTTCGTGCCGACTCCAGGAAACTCCGGGGCAGCAGAGGGGACATTCTATGCTGTATTCTCCGCGCTTTCGGATGGGTATATATTCTGGGCTATGCTTGTCTGGAGGATTTTCTCGTATTACATCTACATTGCAATTGGTCCGCTCACATATTTCGCAATCAATCTCGAGAAAAAACGAGAGAGAAAGAAGAGATTAAATTTGGAGGCCGGCGTAGAAGACTTATCGAACGGGAGAAAAGGAGAGAGAAATGTTTAGATTATTTCGGTTTTTAAAGCCATATTGGTGGCAAGTAATGATCCTAATCATCGCAACTGGCGCACAAGTATTTACAACGTTGCAGCTGCCGGCTTTGATGGCGGATATTATCAATAACGGAATTGTGCCCGGCGACATGAGGCATGTCTGGATGGATGGCGGAATCATGCTCGTTCTTGCAATTGTTTCAGCAATAACATCCTTTGTTGCGAGTTATTTTTCAGCAAAAATCGGGGCTTATTTCTCAAGAGATTTACGGGCGGAAGTCTTCACGAAAGTTCTAAATTTCAATTTGGCAGATACAAAAGGTTTCAGTACGGCCAGTCTAATTACGCGTACGACGAATGATGTGAATCAAATTCAGATGATCATCACAATTATGCTCTCAATGCTACTTCGAGCGCCACTATTTTGTATTTTTGGGCTGATCATGGCAATACAAACTGCGCCAGATATGAGTTGGATTATTATTGTTGGCATTACTGCCGTCGTGATCTCGGTGGCCATTATCATGTCGCTGATCGCGCCTAAATTTAAGATTTTCCAAAATTTGGTCGATAGAGTAACATTGATTACTCGTGAGAATCTTACTGGCCTTAAGGTAATACGCGCGTTTAACAATGAAGCTATCGAAAAGAGAAAGTTTGTCAAGACTAATAATGAGCTAACGAAACTTTTGATATTTGTCGATAGAATCTTGGAGCTACAAAATCCGCTCATTAATATTATTTTCAATGGGACGACTTTGCTTTGTTCTTGGATTGGGATTTCGCTTCTTGAACAAAATTACGAATATCTAGGCAATATGACGGCTTTTGCGGAGTATGTGACGTTTGTGATGATGTCATTCTTGATGCTTTCGATGTTCTTCGTGATTATACCGCGCGCGAATGTGTCTGCAGGAAGAATCAATGAAGTTTTGAAAACAAAAGAGAAGATTCATTGGGTAGAAACAACTCGCGGCATACCAGAAAAGACAGCTAGTGTAGAATTTCGAAATGTAGATTTTGCTTATCCAGACGCGTCGGAGAAAGTACTTGACGACATCAGTTTCAAAGCAGAAGCCGGTAAAACAACAGCCTTCATCGGATCCACCGGCTCAGGAAAGTCAACTCTCATTAATTTAGTTCCGCGATTCTATGAGGCGACGGAGGGCGAAATATTAATTGACGGAATCGATATCAAAGACTACGATAAAGATGATTTAATGAAAAGAATCGGATTGGTGCCACAAAGAGGACTGCTGTTTTCTGGTACGGTGAAGTCTAACATTAAGTTTGGCGCGCCTTCCGCTACGGACGAGCAGGCGAAGAAGGCTGCAGAAATCGCACAGGCAGACAAATTCATCATGAAGCTTAATGGCGGATACGACGCACATATTGCACAAGGCGGGACAAATGTCTCTGGCGGACAAAAACAGAGACTATCGATCGCAAGAGCAATCTGTAAAAAGCCAGACATATTTATTTTCGATGACGCGTTCTCTGCATTAGACATGAAGACGGACGCAAAGCTACGCGCTGCGCTCAAGCAGATTACGGAGTCCGCAGTAGTATTAATAGTAGCACAAAGAGTAAGTACGATTCGTGATGCCGATCAGATTATCGTGCTAGATCAGGGGCGGATGGTCGGCCGCGGCACGCATCAGACACTGATGAAAAACTGTAAAGTATATCGTTCAATCGTAAAATCACAGTTATCTGAAGAAGAGTGGAGAAAGGAGCAAAATGGGTCCGCAGCATAGTCATATTAATTCTAAGGAAAAAGTAAAAAATACAAAATTTGCTTTAAAAGAGTTTCTTAAGTCGGTAAAGCCTTATTCTTTTTCGATTATCTTTTCGATAATACTTGCGATTGGGTCAGCCGTGGTAGGACTCTTTGTGCCGAAACTGCTCGGTGACATGACGAATATCGCAGTGGCTTCATATAACACGGGCATCGATTGGCCGGCGATTTCTAGCAAAGCGATTACCGTCTTGATACTATTTCTAATATCGGCGGCGCTACAATATGCGCAGGCTTTTGTACTGGCGGTAGTATCAGCAAATTATACCAAGGATGTTCGCGAGAAAATTTTAACAAAAATCAGTAAACTTCCAATTTCGTATTTCGATAAGCATAAATACGGTGATACATTATCAAGGATGACAAATGATGTCGATGTACTGACAACTTCAATGTCGCAGGAGATTGCAGATGTATCGCTCAGCCTAACAATACTCATCGGAGTCACAATTATGATGTTCTCGTTGTCTGTAATGCTGTCGCTTGTCGCGATTGTGGTAGTTCCGCTATCGGTAGTTGTGGTAGGGATTATCACTAATTTTGCGCAAAAATTCTTTAGAGAGCAACAAAATACGCTAGGTGTGCTCAATAGTAAAATTGAGGAAGACTATGCCGGGCAAATTGTGATCAAATCGAACTCATACGAAGAACAAGCAAAAGCGAGTTTTGACGAAACCAACCAAAAGCTCGCAAAAGCCGCTACAAAAGCACAAGTCTTCTCTTCATTGTCATTCCCGGTAACACACGTATTTACGAATTTGGGCTATATCGCTATCTGTATACTGGGAGGGATGTTCGTGATTGATGGGACAATGAATATTGGTAATGTACAGGCATTCATACAATATGTATCAAGATTCAACCGTCCAATTACAGAAATCGCGTCGACAACCGCGACAATACAGCAACTGCTGGCGGCGAGCGAGCGAGTATTCGAGTTTCTATCTGAACCAGAAGAAGAACCGGATGCGGAGCCGGCGCTTACAATCAGCAATATACATGGCGCAGTAGAATTCCATGATGTGTGTTTCTCTTACGATAAAAAGACACCAATCATTCGAAATTTCTCCGTATCAGTGAAGCCCGGGATGAAAGTGGCGATTGTTGGTCCTACCGGCGCAGGCAAAACCACGATCATCAACCTCCTGATGCGGTTCTATGAGCCAGATTCTGGATACATCAGCATCGATGGCACACCAATCCGAGAGATGAAGCGCGGGGATGTGAGAAGCATGTTTGGGATGGTACTTCAGGATACGTGGCTGTTCTCGGGTACAGTAGAAGAAAACCTGAAATATGGCAAGCTCAATGCTTCACTAACGGAGATTAAAGAGGCGGCTAAGTCTAGTAACGTGGAACACATCATAGAGGCCTTACCGAAAGGATACAAAACTATGATTAGCGAAGATTCGGATAATATTTCTGCGGGAGAGAAACAACTTATTACTATTGCGCGCGCAATGGTGGCCGATCCACCAATGATGATTTTAGACGAGGCTACATCAAATGTTGATACGCGGACAGAACAGCTGATTCAGGATTCTTTTGAAGAATTGACCTCAAAACGCACTTCTTTCGTGATTGCGCATCGATTATCGACGATTAGGAACTCGGATTTGATACTTGTGATGCGAGATGGCTCCGTGGTAGAGCAAGGGAACCACGAAGAATTACTTGCAGCGAATGGTTTCTATGCTGAGCTATACAACTCGCAATTCGCGGAGGGCTAAGCTCACGTCGTTTCGCGATGTAATATCGGCCGCAATATGGCCATAAATTGGCGGCCAAAGTGCGCTTACATAAATAGTGATTATAATGAGGCTACATATGAGCAAGAATAAGATTAAAGACCTCATCGATTGTTCCCGAAGCATCAACAATGGGAATATGAAAGTCCTTTGCGATTTTGGGATAAGCAGAGTTGACTTTTTGTTGAAATGAGTCTGGCTTAGCCTCAAAAGTCTCGATAGCCTTACCACGACCGTCCTGACGGGAAAGCCGAATAGCGTCCGTGGTAGTGAGAATAATAGATTTTGTCGGTGTCACATAGGGGGCAGGCATTATTTCTTTGGTAATGCGGATAATCTTGCTACGCGAAACGCCCTCACCGTACCCCTGATAAGCGAGTGTAGACCACCAGTTGCGCGCGGAAATAACAATCTGGTCTGATCTTAGAGCCGGCTCGATCTGTTTTTTCCAAAGCTCGAGGCGTGCCGCAGTAAATAATAGTAGATTTGTAGTGGGCTCGAGATGATAATCTTTGCCACGGACCACGATCAAATCATGAATATCGTGGGCCTGAGGCAAATCTCCGTCCGGTTCGTCCATAATGACGACTTTGCGACCTTGTTTTTCATAATGATCTTTCAGCTTGCGAACTTGGGTAGATTTGCCAGTGCCATCTTGTCCTTCGATAACAATATACATTTTAGCTCCTTGTTTTATATAAATTAATATCTGCAGAAGTAGCTTGCTCCAAATAGGTAGTACGAGGATCGCTAGCGGCGTCTTTGTACTTCTCATAGCAGGCCGGACAAAGCGCGCGATATTCTACGTCGGATGTGCCGTCAATCAGAACATCGGGGCCATCCGTGACGAGCTTATTATCTAGAAAACGACAATTATAAGTCGCCTTGTGGCCGCATTCGCAGATAGTTTTGATTTCTTCTATGTCGTGTGCAATTTGAAGAAGACGAGTGGCGCCTTCAAAACCGCCGTCCTCGCGGCGAAAATTAAGACGAAGCCCGTAGCACATTACGGGAATATTTAGTTTAATCGTAACGAGCATAAGCTGGTCGACCTGTGCGGGAGTCAAAAACTGAGCTTCATCGACCAAGACGCAATGAACTTTTTTGTAGCGCTTGGAAATGCGAGCAAATAAATCAATATCACGAGAGAAGCAGAAATCTGTCTCACGCTCAGGCCCAATACGGGTCAAAAGTTTAGTGCCATTCTTAGTGTCAGTCGCCGGTTTGATTACGCAGACCTTGTGGCCACGCTCTTCGTAATTGAAAGCAACCTGGAGAAGCTGCATTGTCTTGCCGCAGCCCATCGCACCATAACGGAAATATAATTTAGCCATTTTTACCTCTTTTTGTAATTATAGCACAATTTGGCTCGGAAAAGAGTATAATTGAGATATGGATGAAAGTTGGAAAGATTTTCTCACGGCAGAGTTTGAGAAACCATACTTTAAGGAACTGGCGACTTTTCTACATGATGAATATGAAAAGAAAACGATTTTCCCGCCAAAGCAGCTGGTATTCTCAGCGTTTACTTCTGGTCTTAATGGAGTGAAGGTAGTGATATTGGGGCAGGATCCATATCATACACCTGGAGCTGCAGAGGGGCTTGCCTTCTCGGTACCGTCGTCACAACCAGTGCCGCCATCACTTGTGAATATCTATAAAGAAATTGATGCTGATGTGGGGAGACATGCAAATCCGTCAGGATCACTTCGAGCTTGGCAAAAGCAGGGAGTGCTACTGCTTAATACGGTGCTCACCGTCGAGGCGCATAGGGCAGGCTCGCACCGTGGGAAAGGATGGGAAATCTTTACAACAGAGGTAATCAAATATTTGGTGGCCCGGCGAGAAAATCTCGTTTTTATGCTATGGGGGAGAGATGCGCGAAATAAAAAGGGCCTAATCGATAGTTCACGGCATTTGATTCTAGAGGCGGCGCACCCTTCGCCGCTCTCGGCATACAACGGATTCTTTGGCTGTCGGCACTTCTCGAAATGTAATCACTATCTCGAAGAGCACGGAATGAGTCCAATTGAGTGGTAGAGTAAGTTGGGCCGTGAGTAGTAGCCTGACTCCTGTTTTTGCTACATGAGGCAAGCCGGAGAAGTGATGCTTTGATGGAAAAATAAGGGTATTTTAAGGTTGGCGCGCTATAATTAAGGAAATTAACAAGGAGATAGTATGGAAAATGATGAAAATGAAATATTAGCAAAAAATAACACAAATAGTAGTTCGTCAAATAATACTTCGAGTAGCACTAAGGCTAGACCAGAAATGAATTCTGGCAGCACACAAAGTGACGGGACGACGAATGACGGGGGTATGCAGGGCGGACCGATGAGTAGTGATGGCGCGCAGGGCGGACCGATGACAATGGATGGGGAAATGCCAGAAATGTGCGATCCAGAAAGTGAAACTGAATGCGAAATGCCGGAGATGCCGCAGGATATGATGAATGGAGGTTTTGCTGGCAGGGGCGAAATGAGAGAAATGATGATGGCCGATAGTAATGTAAGTAGCGGGACCTTACATCCCGGAGCATACATCTCGATGGGTGGAGGCGCAGTTATCGTCGGTATCCTCATTTCATATGTAATAATATCGGCTGGGTTCACAAAAAAGCCCGGAGAAGCATTCCGGAGCCTGAAGAGATTCTTGGTGTTTGTTGGAGTAAGTATAGTAATAGCGGTGTTAATAGGTGTGTTGTGCTATTTTGTGCCGGTGTGGGTAGGATAATATAGTGTGACCCTGCCGTCATAGTCAATACTATGATAGGCCAAGCTCTACTCCAATTCCGCGCTGGTTTCCTCACGCCACGATATTTTTTACAACATTTCACCCAATCCTACGACAAATACAGTGTTGTCTCCGGATGGGGAAATGTTGTAAAAATTATATGGGTTCGTCAAAGGCGCAGAATTGGAGCAGATGCTTGGTCTTCGGAAATATCCTCGGCTAGGATTTGGCGAGGCAGCGCACTGATAATCCTATTCCGCGGCCGTAGCCGCTCGCGGACCCCACGAACGACGAACTGAAGTCCAAGTAGAAGGCGACAGGACCAGATGCAGAAGTAGAGGACCAATAGTTGCCGCTCGAACCACCATAGCTGAACGCCGAACTGTCGTAGAGGCCGGCGAGCAAGAAGCCTGGCGTCGTGCCTGGACCAGCTAAACTAGCAAAGGTCGGGGAGTTATCAGGATTTTCTACGTAGCTATTAGCACTCATCCCGTATCTAATAGCTAAATTGTAGAAATCACCACCGGTATATCCACCATTATCACGGCCTACGCCCTCAGTCGTGGCAGTTGGCAATCTCCAACCCTTCGGACAGATTGAACTCGGAGCATTATATCCATCACCACTTATGCTTGCCCCAGTCCCTGCCGTAGCAGCAAGATACGAATAATATGAGTAGCAACCATTAGTACAATCACTAGTCCTCTTACCAGTATTGTAGACATAAGCCGTATTATTGTCACTGAACTGCGTACTATCGGTTAGGTTGTTGTCATTTGCGTTCTTTGTAGCAGATGCTGGAAGCGTATAATCTTCCGTCACATCCGAATCGGCACTAGTAATGGTTGTCCCGCCAGCCAGATTTAGATTCTCCACCATCCAGTATTTACCATCAGCGAGTTTGGCGATTTTGTATGGTTGTTCGTCACGTTTATCGTAGACAATGATGGTATTGTTGA
>CAZZAI010000006.1:0-29351 GCA_964652665.1 uncultured Candidatus Saccharibacteria bacterium | reverse complement strand
AGCTAGTGCACCTTAGGCTAGTATTATTTTTTATTCAACCGAATATAGTTTTCCAACATCGCCATAAAGCCATTGGCATCGCCAACTATTCCGTCTTCAAGTTCACCTAGATTATTGTAGTCTTTTGACACTTTTTTTACTGACGTTCCCTCAGCGGCCTTGAAAAAATCTTCCGACGCAATAACAGGAAATTCAATTGCTTCGCCTCGTTCGCTTGAAAGGGCTACCATGTTAAGGAGTGTAAGAATAGGCCGCACTTCATCAAGTGCTTTCTCGCCCCGTTCCAAAAGCTCCGAATCCTTAATTTCGCTAAAGCTCATCAACCCAGACGCCAAATTATGTATTCTATTTCTCTCATGGCGTTCCGTCTCCGCATCCTTCGTCGCTCGTTCCATATGATCTTCAAACGATGGCATATTCTCAAGTGCTTGCGCACCTAAGTTCTGTTCTCTGTTATTGTTTCTATTATTGTTTCCATTATTGTTCAGGAATGGATCCATTTTACCTCTTTCTGTCGCTTCCGTACCAGTTCCGCACCTATACGAAAAATGCGACTATTTACGTTAGTCGCGAAACTACTCTGCTTAATTAAGCATAGCGTAAATAGCCGCATTTTTCACTTAATTAAGCATCAATTGTAGTTTCGCACTTCCATTATACCATACCCCTCCCCACCCCCGCAATAGTAAAATCACATTGACAATAATTATAATATATGTATAATATAATTATGAATACCATTAAATTCGAATGGGACGAAGCGAAAAATACTATTAATATTCGCAAACACGGCATTTCTTTCGTGGAGGCAGCCACTGTCTTTTACGACAATAATGCTATTTTATTTGACGATCCAGATCATTCTTTGACTGAGGATAGGTTTCTGATTCTCGGAGTCAGCGAGAAGTTACACGTTTGCATCGTCAGCCATTGTTATCGTGAGTCCGATCAGATTATTAGAATCATCTCGGCGAGAAAGGCCACCCGCCGTGAGGAAAGTATTTATAATGGTCAAGGAGAAAACTAAAATGCGTGAAGAATATAACATATCAGAGCTAAACCCTCGCAAAAACCCTTACACCAACCGACTCAAACGTCAAGTCACTATCAATATCGATAACGACACGGTTGAGTTTTTCAAAAAACAATCCGAGAAGTCCGGCCTTCCCTATCAGACTCTCATCAATCTGTATTTATCAGACTGTGCCGCCAAGAACCGCACCCTCCACCTTTCGTGGGTCTAATTTCCCACCCATCAATACTCGTAGAGCGTAAAATCGCGTTTTTTCGCTCTACGAGTCAAAAACAGGGGTGAGCGACACAGAAAAATTACTCAAACTCCACCCCACACCCATTTTATGCTATAATTACCTTATGACATTCGCCGAAGTAGAGCAAGCCCGCAAAACTTACCACGACAAATCCGCCCGCGCCTGGATTATCCTCCTAATAATAGTCCTCACGACGCTCCTCCCCATCCTCATCCCACTCATCTCCGGTCACAGTTTCCTTCCCCTCTCCGGCCTCTTCGCTCCATTTTTCCTTCTCGTCGTTGGTATTATCGTTATCACTCTCATCACCCATAAGCCTCGCGAGGCCTACTACAAGGCCTACAAAGCCTACTTCGTCGCCACTTCTCTCGAGAAGACCTTCACGCACCTCACCTACGACCACGCAAAGCCACTCCCGAAAGAAGTCCTAAAGTCCACCTCTATGATTAACACCGGCGACCGCTACCACTCAAACGACCTCACTATCGCTCGCTACAAAGACGTCGCCCTCGTCCAAGCCGACGCCCACATCGAGGTAGAGCACACCGACTCCGAGGGGCGCACCACCTACTCCACCATCTTCAGAGGCCGTATCATGATTTTCGAATTCCCCAAAAAATTCAATTTCAAGCTAGAACTTATCGGTCATCGCTTCTATGTTTATAAAATCCCTGGCAAGAACCCCACCACCGGCCGCAAAATGCATAGAATCGAGACCGAATCCACCGAGTTTAACCAAACCTTCCACATCTACGGCGAAGACGGTTTTGAGACTTTCTACATCCTCGACCCCGCCATCATGGTGAAGATTCAGGCCATCGCCGAGCGCTATCAAGGTCGCCTCCTCCTGGGCTTCGTCGAGAACAAACTCTTAATCGCCCTAAATGACGGCAAAGATTCCTTCGAACCACCCAAAGCATCGAAACCCATCGACGAGCAAACCGAGCTCTTAAAAGTCCAGTCCGACATCAAAATCATCACCGATTTCATCGACGAGCTCTCCCTAGACCGCAAGCTCTTTGTCTAGCGCCTAGTCACTTACACTTTTGCCACATACGTCTATTGACAAATAGCAAACTCTGTGGTATAATCATCAAAATGACCACTTTCGGGAGGTCATAGCTCCTTTCGCGTATGCGTATGGGAAAATTATGAAAGGAGGTATTCGGTATGAATACCAACGGCACTCATTTAATTGACGGCGGCCCCAGTCGTGACCTTCTCATCAACGCGCACTACCCAATCCACAGCGGCCCCAGTCGCGACCTTCTCATCGACGCGTTCAAGCACGCGTACGACGACAACGTCGAAGTCGTACTTGATTTCGGCATCGCGGCGGCCTACACTAGCGAACCGAACAAAGGTGACGCTGCGTTCACCAAGCTCCCAGCCAAGGCATTCCGCATCGAGCGGCTGTCCCACGAGGACGGCAGCGGCCAGAGTTTTAACATCTCCGGCTACTGTCTCGCCGGGTACACGAACGAAGCCTTGAGGCCGTATGGCTTCGAAGCCTACTTCCACTGCCGCCATCGCGAGGGCTGGATCAAGTTTACCTCGGCCCTCCCCAAGCTCTAACCCATACGCAAGCCGACCCCTCAGGGTCGGTTTTTCTTGCCAACTCGCCTCAAATATGCTATAATTATCTTGTCAGGTCGCCATACCTGAAGCATTTTAATATTTTGATAAGGGGGTAAACAAAATGGCAACTAGTGAAAGGCAGCTCACCTTTAACCGACGTCTCCAGCGTGAGCTGGAAAAACGCCAGCACAGGCTTGAAGCCTCATCAGTAGTGGAAGGGGTAGTGATTGCGGACAGTACTCCATCACCCTTCAGCATTCTCTTCGAAGAGTCATGCGAAATGGTGGGCCTTGGTGGTTTGTTGTTCTGCGGTATACTCATCGGCGCAGGCCCGGAGCAGGGTGATAGATTTCTTCTCGTTTTTACCTTCATCATTTCCTGCGTTTTCCTCATGTGCGGCGCCGGCATCGATTGGAGTTACGTATCTAGCCTGACCAGGCTTTTCTTCAAGGGTGGGCGGACAAACTCCACCAGCTCGGTTACGAAGGCGAATTCCTTTTCGCCCACGCCGACCAACGTTCGCATCTATCTGAAATGCATCGCCGCAGCCTGTAACCTCGAAGACGAAGACGAAGACGAAGTCAGCATCTACTACGCCGCAAAGAATCTCTACAGACTCCTTGAGCACGTAGATAATTTGCGCCAACGTCTAGATCGGCTCGTATCGATGAACGACATTGGAAACTCTTCCGACTGGAAAAATATGATCGACGATCTTGAATGCGTCATCGCCATCGAGATTCATCGTGCTATCAATGTCCTGATTGGATGTGATGGAGTGGCGTTTATCGATGCGGCGGCCACTACTGAGCAGAAATGCGACCAACTCCTCTCTGCCGCCGAGGAAGGCCTGCAAGCTCTCGTTACTTCTCTCAATCAGTACGAATCATCTTTTAAAGTCCCCGCTGGGCTACAATCTATCATCGATGAGGCTGGAGCGGATTATTGGGGCTTGTCCGACGACGACTCCGACGATGACTCCGACGATGATTCCGGCTCTGCGCGCGAAGACCAAGATGATGATCTCGGCTCTACAATCGAAGACCAAGGATCATCAGAAGACGATAAGGATTCTATCCCAAAAACTTTTGCCGAGCGCCTTCGCATTGAAGTGAAGCGTCGCCTCCCCGATTTTGACAGTAGTGATGATGGCTATGTGTGTGACCTTGTTGATAGGTTTGATGACGCCATTAATGAGAGAAACCGGCACTGGGTAGCGACCTTGGTTTGCGGTAGTGTGATGGCATTCTCTCTGCTTTGCTACGTCGCCAGCATCGTCGGAATGTACGTATTAGATGGGACTATGTCGGCCCTCGTCTACGCTTTAACTGTGACGTTCGCGCTCGCCGCTGTATTCTACGAGGCCTACTACCAGAAAAAGAACAAAGAAGCAGTTCAATTACAAGAGGCGATTAACCAGCACACCATGAGTCGCAACATCCAGATGACGCCGCACTCTGTGCGTCTGTATATCAAATGTATCTTGGCTAGCTGCATAGCCCCAGATGATGATGACATCAAGGAAGCCGCCCAGCGCCTCAAGGCCATGTTCGGCACTTTTGATGTCATCACAGAGCGCTACCTCTCCTTGTCCAAGCTGAATGATATTATCGCCAAGGAAGAGGTGGAGAACCTCCTAGCTGCCGCAGAGGAAGCCATTGCGACGCAGGCCCATCATGCCATCAATACGCTTATTGGTGGCTCCGAGGCCGATTTCGTCGAGAAAGGTGTCCCGCGCGCCATTGAGGGGTGCGCTAAAATCAATGCATCTCTCAACAAAACTCTGCAGAGCCTCGTTGGTTGCGTCAATCGTGATCAAGGTGAGCGCAAAGTCCTCTCCGAGATTGAGAGCCTGACCACCGCTTACAGGCAATTTGCCGAGCGCGACTTCCCGACCTTGAAGGATTGTTCTCCTAGCGACGATTCACTCGCAGAAGCTTCTTGTGACGATCATTCACCCGCGCAAGACTCTTCTGACTCAAGTGACGAATGTCTCGCTTGGAAAATCCCCTAACCCCTAGTACCTTTTAAAATCCCCGAGTCTCTCGGGGATTTTTCTTGACAAATCAGCATCATAGTGATATTATAATATACACATCATACTAGGAGGGGTAAAAATGAGCACCTTAATTGAAATTCGCAAAGTCATCGAAAATATCCGCTTCGACTTCGTCAAATTCACCAAAGAGGCCAAGCGCCGTCGCATCCCTGTCGCCGACGTGGCTGGTCTCGATACGCTGAAAGATTATCAGCATAAAATTTCCGAAGCCGCCAAAGACGCCGAGGGCCAGAGCACCGACCTCTATAATCGTGCTGTCAACCTTCATAATGCCATCACCGAAGCCATCGAAGATGCTTCTCGCGAAGATTAACAGAAACCCCGACTTAGGTCGGGGTTTTCTCATTCATGAATTATAAAACAGCACCGAATCTACGCTCTTCTTGCCAAAACACCTAAAATATGCTATAATCAAATAAGCACCTTACCAATTTACAGCCAAAAAGGCAAGAAAGAAAGGAGAATTCACATGGAATATCCTAAAGAGTATCTCTCGCATCTCAAGTCCCTGCTTGAACAGTATCCCACTTTCGGAGAAATGATTGGCCTCAGCCACCCCCGCTTCGGACCCAATTGGCAATTTCGCGATTCGGAGACTGCGACACATCTGGGGCATCTGTTCTCTCCTGAGGCCACTCGTCGCCAGTCGCGTAGTTTCAACCGCACGGCAGTTTCGCTCATCACGAAATATTGTATCATGCATCAATCCGATGAAAACTACAAATTCCTGAGCGCTCCTCAGCCGTACCAAGACCGCATGAGCAAAAAAACTTACGAAGATCTCGGCCGCACGATGGACAGTCTCCGTTTACATCCTGATTTGAGTGAGCTTCTTGACCTCTATCTCATCATCAGAGGCTACGCCACTACTTCGGAGGCCCGGGAGAAAGTCTACGCCGCTACGGGACACGAAATAAGTACGGTCTTCCCTATTGCGACAGCTCAAGAGTTGATTGAGAAAAGCCTAATCAAGGAACTCGATTCGATCGAACTTGGTCCTCACAATGTTTTGCGATATGCCTCAGAGGCCGATCTTCCCCTACTCGAAGTGTTTGACGGCGAAGCTCCGCCTAATCTTGATCAGGCTTTTACCGATGAATATGATGACCTGATTACTCAGTTCATCTTAGCCACCAATCTGTTCGAGATTGCCGGTCGTGCCGGGCATATTTCGCAGCAGGGCTCAGCCACTCTTACGGAGGCGGTCGCACGCGACTATCTGCGGTTCTTCGAGCTTTCTATCCGTAGCGCTCCCATCTATGATTTCTATACGGATGATACGAAGTCGCTTTTGTCTAGGAAGCTGAGCCCCAGCAGGACAGAGGCCATGGCAAGTGTTCGCCTCGCCCGTATGATGGGCGATATGACACTTGCGTCCAGGATATCCGACATTCTCATCCAGGCTTATCCTAAGTATGATTACTTTATCCATGAGATGTCACTTGGCTCCCCGTGGAATAATCAGGGGATGCAGCCCATCGCGCTAATTGCCGCATGGGGGTACCTCAGCACGGTCTATCGTGCCAATGTCAAGAAAAACTGCGCCGACCCCGTCCGTCAGACCATCGAAGATGAATTGCCAAATGTCATCGCAAAAATGAGGTCTCTGCGCCGCACTTCCCTGTTGAATCCGACCAAGAACGACGTTCTCTATCTGGACTTAACAAGCGACCTGAGGCGCATTAAGCGCACCCTTGCCGAGCAAAAATAAGGCTGTAAACCGACCCTCCGGGGTCGGTTTTTCTTGTGTAGTTCCCTACTTAATTATTCTTAGTATTAAACCTATCCAGGTTAAAAAGCGGTGTTTTCTCCCCGTCGATAATCCCCTGCGCTTTCCGCATTAAACGATTAAGTCCAACCTCGCTCGATGCCGACCCCACATGGACGGTTTTTACTACCTTCCCCTGCTCTTTGTAGCAAACCTGTACCCCAGTCGCCCCAGAAGTTGTCTTGAATTTTCGTATATAAGCCATATTTTAATTGTATCACGAACCCTGGCAATTCCCTGCTTTTTACACAACAATTCCCCGCCTTTTTCCACAAACCGCCTATGGTAAATTTTCGAAAACAGGGTAAATCTAGCACACCAATCGGCTAGCAACCCACTTGACATCCCGTCCCGCTTGCGCTAAAATAGAGATAACAACTGACGAGTCGAGGCTTCAGTTGGGAGAATCCAGCAAGTAATATTGATGGATATTATGCTTATGCAATAAAATGCTTAAGCTGTCAATGATTTTCGTGTGGCGATGATTTTGTTACGCGATAGATTTTGCTTCGAGGAGCAAAGAGAAGGATAGAGATGGAGATACCGATAACACAATCTGAAATGTGGCGCAAACTTCAAGACGATTTAAATGAGAAGTCTGATTTTGAAGTCACGAAGGATTATCAGTATCTCGCGATTTTGAAGCCTACTCCGGTAGGGAATTATCTATACCTACCATACGGGCCTGTAGCGGACACGGCAGAATCGTTTAAAAGGGCCCTAGAATCGCTCACAAGCCTCCCCTCCGCGAAAAAGGCTATGTTTATCCGAATTGAGCCGAGAAGCACGCTAGTGGCCGAAATTTTAGCCCACAGGGCCAATTATCGGCAGGGAACTACGGCGAGCCAGACTACCAGCTCGCGTTCATTTACTTTCCCGCCCGCCGTCAAGGAAGTCAAGAAGACGAAAGATCTTAATCCTAAGGAGTCCTGGCTTCTCGACCTAACAGGGAATGATGAACAGCTAAAATCCAAGCTGCCATCGCGCCTTTTGCGCTATTATCGAAACATGGCCAAACAGGGAATTACCATCGAGAAAAGTCACACCCCGTCTGATATTCATTATTTATTAGATCTCCAGAAGGCTCTAGCTGCAAAGAAAAGAATTAGCACTTTCTCTGCACACTATCTTGAGACGGAATTGTCTCAACCATTCGCGACGCTTTATTTGGTGAAACAGGACACGGAGATCCTTGCCGCTGGTCTCGTTTTCGATGACGAGACTACTCGCTACAATCTTCAGGGCGCACAATCTGACGCCGGTCGTCGTCTTCATGCGACTGGTATTTTGACTATTCAACTTATTTTGGATGCCAAGGAAAAAGGCCTCCAGACCTTTGATTTCTGGGGCATCGCTCCAGAGGACGCTCCCGACAATCATCCCTGGGCCGGCTTTACTGCCTTCAAGAAGACCTTTTTAGGTTACGAGCAAGATTACGCCGGTACTTACGATCTGGTCTTGTCGCCGCTTCGCTACCGCCTCTATACATTACTACGAAAAATCAGGAGATTAATATGAGATTTACCGAAATCACAGCTACAGACTTTCGCAAATTCGCGAAGACAAGCCCCTATGCTTCTTTCATGCAGACTCCAGAGATTGCGAAGCTTCGCGAAAAAGACGGTTGGACAGTGTATTATTTCGCCGTCACCGAGCAAGATGAGACTCGGGCTGCCGCTATGGTCGTGGCGAAGCCTACTTTCTTAGGTAAATCCACCTTTATTTGCCCAGGCGGACCACTGATGGACTATGAGGACGCAGCTCTAGTTTCTTTCTTTTTAAAAAGCCTTAAAGATTATGCCAAGACTCACAATGGCTACACCCTTCAGATTAGCCCATACTATGAGCTTACCGCGCGCAATCGCGACGGAGAGCCGATTGAAGGCGGTTTTCACCACCAAAAAGCCGTGAGGACTCTTGAGCACCTCGGCTTCACCGAGCTCTCACACGCTTCTCAGCCCAAATATATGTTCGCAATGGATCTCGCCGGCCGCACTCCAGATGAGCTACTCGCCGACTTTAAGCGTAGTACCAGGAATCACATCAAAAAAGCCGAGAAATCCGGCGTCACCGTCCGCGAGCTAAGACGAGACGAGCTCGGCATTCTCAAACAAATCACCGAATCTACCAGCAAGCGCCGCGGCTTCACCGACCGCCCACTCGCCTATTATGAGACAATGTACGACCTCTTCGCCGACCGAGGCGAGGTAAAATTCCTCGTCGCGGAAGTCCAACTAGGGCGCTCAACATGGACGGGTGACGGCTCTGAAGGGGGTCCCATTCCTCTCTCCGCCGCGATGTTCATGCTGGTGGGCTCCGAAGTTGTCTATCTCTTTAGCGGCTCCGATGAGCAGTATATGAAAGACTACAACGCCCAGTACCTCATCCAATGGGACATCATCAAATACGCCGCAGCGCACGGGTTTAAGCGCTACAACTTCTACGGCATCCACGACTTACCAAAAAATGGCGAGCTTGACGGCATCTACGAATTCAAAAAAGGCTTCGATACCACTAGTAATGCCCACGTTCTCGAATTCATCGGCACTTTCGAGACTCCTGTTAATTCTATCTTCTTCGCTCTACATAAGCTCCTCAAAAAGCTTAAAATCTAGTATCAAAATGCCCCGCATAATATCGGGGCATTTTCAGGAATCATTTAATGTAGCCAATGCTCGATGAGTCATCAGCATCCGGCTTGCCAGCTACCTTTACTAGTTTTGACATTCATCAAAGACGGCCATGAAGATCGGCAAGCATCTCCTCAAAGTGCTTCTTCTTACGGGCCATAAGCTCCTCCTCGGTAGCTTCAAACTTAGTAGCAGCCGAGTCGGAGAGCAGGCTGACCTTAGTTTCGCCGTCGATGCCCAGCCGGTATTCGACATAAAGTGCTCCGATCGTGTGCCCGAGTCCGAGAATGAACTTCTCCGCAACTTCCGCGAGCACATCAGTGTCGAGCGTACGCCCGCTCCTTGACGCGAAAATCACAGAAAAATTCACGACTCGCGCAACATCATATGGCCGATCGCCATTCTTGGAGAGGGTCATAGCATTGGCGTCCTCATCGGACTTCGTGTACACGCAGACCAGGTCTTCGTCGTCGAAAGCGACTTTCTGAAGAGCGTCCTTGCCGAGTCTAAAATCCTCAAAAGAAGCAAAGGATTCCCGTTCGAAATCGCCCATCAGTTCGCTTGCGTGCTCCAGGTAAGCAATTTTATCTCGGACTACGAGAATGAGTTTCGCACTCGCGCGGAAATAATATGGATACTTCATAACAATTCCTCCTAAAGATCGTAGGGTTAAGATTAGGCAAAGCCTCCCTATTAAAACCATTATACATCTTTTCACGCATTTTGTCAAGTTAAGCAGCTGTAACTGTCAAAATTGTAGAATTCATACTTGACTTTCACCATGAACTAATATATAATTCATACAAAGGATGGGCACATGAATAAAACGAAAAATGGAGAAAGTATGACTTACGCAGTCGCTATTAATTCGTCGGGCCAGGCCACTATACCGAAGGCTATCAGGGAACTATTAAACATCGTCCCCGGAGAGAATCGCCTTACTTTCGATGTCGTGAAGGGCAAAGTCATTCTCGGTCGCGAGCCTTCCCGCGCCGAGAGACTTCTAAGTTCGATCAAGAAAATCGACCTCATAAATGAGCGTGCAAAAAAGCGTAATCCAAATATCGCGAAGAATATCGCTAAATACAGGGGGATGTCTCCGTCAGAAATCCGTGAAGCGTTCGACGCATCAGACGAGGGTAAAAAGATGTTTGAGGAGGAATATGGATATCGAATCTAGATGCGCCTCTGTTGATACCTGTATTCTGCTTCGGATAATCATAAATGACATACCAGAGCAACATAAAAAAGCCGTCGACCTTCTTCTGAGCGGTCAAAGCTTCTACGTCGATCAGGCAGTCATCTCGGAAGCAGTTTATGTTCAACAAAAGTTAGACTATTCGCGTGAAGAAATAACTGAAGGCTTGCAGACTCTTCTTTATAACGACGTTTTTGTCTATGATCGGGAGTTTTATGATTCAATATTTGAGGAATATCTCTCCCATCCATCATTGTCATTTGAAGATTGCATTATAGCGGCGCGTGCGAACATCCATGGTCGCACTCCCCTCTGGACCTTCGATCGTAAACTTGCTGGTCAGTCACCTATCGCTCGCCTCCTAGATTAGCTCTCGTCTGGTCTGCAAGATCTCAAACTCGTCCTTCCGAGTCTTTTTTTGGGTATGAAACCCTCCCGATTGAGGGGCTTATTCATGCTTCAGACATCTAGAGCATCACTAAAATATGCTATAATTACATTATGAAACATTCGGGAAACTCTATTGCGCGTATCATCGCGAAAAACACATTTACGCTTTTTAACCTCGTCAATATTATCTTGGCCGCCATGGTGGCCTTCGTTGGCTCTTACAAAAATATGCTTTTCATTATTATCGCCATCGCGAACACCTTGATTAGCATCGTCAATGAAATCCGCGCTAAAAAAATCGTAGATAAAATGCGACTCCTCTCCGAGCAGCGCGCCACTGTCATAAGAGACGGCAAATCTCTCCAAATCGCCCCCGAAGAAGTCGTGAAAGGTGATCGTCTCGTCCTCTCTCTCGGCGACCAAGTCATGTACGATAGCGTCGTAGCTACAGGCCACATCGAAGTCAACGAGTCCTTCATTACCGGCGAGCAAGATAATATCGGAAAATCCAAGGGCGACAAACTCACCTCTGGCTCTTTCGTCGTCTCTGGTACAGCCGAGGCCATCGTGGAGCACGTTGGCGCGGATAACTTCGTGACCAAGCTCCAGTCCGAGGCTCACACGATTAAGACTGCCGACTCTCAACTCTTCTCCCTCATGAACAAAATCGTAAAATACATCTCCTATGCCCTCGTCCCTGTCGGCGCCCTCCTTCTCTGGTCACGCTTCCGCACCGAATCAGATACCGCTACCGCCGTCACTTCCACCGTAGCCGCTCTTATCAACATGATTCCAGAGGGACTCATTCTCCTCACCTCTAGCGTTCTCGCTCTTGCCACCATCCGCTTGAGCCGTAAAAAGGTTCTCGTCCAGGATCTCTATGCCATCGAGACTCTCGCTCGCGTCGACCGTATCTGTCTTGACAAGACCGGCACCCTCACCACCGGCCGCATGACGGTTCGTGACATCCTTCTGCCCGACGGCTCGCCCATCGATATGAAGTCCCCCACCACCCCCAGCGAAAAATGCGCCCTGACGGCCCTAGCAGCCATTCTAAGCCACCAAACGTCCGAAAACGCTACCGTAAGCGCTTTGCGCGCAAAACTCGCGAGAGTACCTAAAAATGCCCTCACAGGCGATTTCCCGGAAGTCACCGATGTGATTGCCTTTTCTTCCGACCGCAAATACTCCGGCATTAAGACTGCGGATGGTGAATACCTCATGGGCGCCATCGACTTCCTCACCTCCGATCAGTCCACCATCGAGATGGTCAAATCTCTCTCCGGCGACTACCGCACAGTAGCTATTGTGCGGACGACGAAGATGCCATTAGAGGAATCTGTCGGAGCAAGCGAGGGTGACCGAAATGCCTCTTTCGAAGGGCCTAAGACTTGGGCGAGCGCCCCGGAGCGGCCCGAGAAAGAGGCATTCGGGCAGGACCCTCGCCCCATTTCGGCATCTATGAATAGAGGAGCGAGAGATGGTATTTTTGCGAATCTGCGCGACCAACGGGTAGCGCTGGAAGCGACTGAGCCCCGTAACGACGGGCGCGAGGGAGCGGGTCGCAAAAATACTATTCTCGCTTCTCTCCTCTGTATTATCCGTCTCGAAGACGAGATTCGCCCCTCCGCTCCAAAGATTATTAAATACTTCTACGACAACGACATCGCCGTGAACGTCATCTCTGGCGACGACCTCGCCTCTGTCACCGCTATCACCGAGAAAGTCGGTGTGAAGAACGCGAAGGGAATTAACCTCTCCGCCCTCACCCGCCCGAACTACAAAAAACTAGTGAGCGAGTACAATATTTTCACTCGCGTCACCCCCGCCCAGAAAAAGGAACTCGTAAAAGCCATGCGAGCAAGCGGCAATACCGTTGCCATGACCGGCGATGGTGTGAACGATATTCTCGCCATGAAAGAAGCCGATGTCTCGCTTGCTATCGGCGAAGGCACCGATGCCGCCCGCCGCGCCGCGAAATTCGTCCTTCTAGACTCTGGCTACGACGGTGTCCCCGCGATTATCGACGAAGGCCGCCAGTCTATCAATAACCTCGAGCGCTCCACCTCCCTATTCCTCGCGAAAACCGTCTATGCTACTATCCTAGCCGTCATTTTCGTCTTCCTTCCATTCTCTTACCCATTTAGTCCTATCGAGATGTCGCTCTTGAATTTCGTCTGTATCGGCTTCCCTGGTCTCATTCTCGCTCTCGAGAAGAACACCGAGCGCATCAAAAACAAATTCGTCACTAATATCATCGAATACTCTGTGCCTATCGGCTTCACCGTGTCTTTTGCCATGCTACTTCTCTCTATTCTCTCCCATCACAACAACTTCACTCGTTTTGAGCTCACCACCACTTCTGTCTTCATCACCTTCGCCATTGACCTTATCCTTATCTACTGGGTCTCCCGCCCGCTCAACCTCCTGCGCTCTGCCCTCCTCATCACTATCATTGGCATCATGGCTGCTGCCTTCCTCATTCCGTTCGCCCGTGAATTCTTTGAGTTCACCTTCCTCACACCAAACGGCCTCATCATCATGGCGAGTATTATCGCCCTCTCCGTCGCCCTCTTCTTCCTCCTCCGCCACCTTGCGAGGAGGCTTAGCCTCAAACTCCTTCCTCTAGCAGGCTAACTTTCCGTATTCTTGCCCACCCCTCTAAACTTTCCGTATTCTTGTCCACCCCTCTAGACTCCCCGTATCATTAATGGTATAATTATGATACAAATACTATCGTAGAAGGGAGGGTTTCTATGCAAGAGTTTTAGCACCTTTATTCGCAACTGATCCGCCAGATTCTGATTGAGGAGGGAATCAAATGGGCACAAAAACTGCATTCATCCCTGAATCCTATCTGTTGAAGCCGGAGACCGAATATGCCACCATCCGAGACTTGCTCTCGGAAGAAGAACGGCATTTCATTTCTTACCCCGAGCCGACGCATATTTTCGTTGACGTTCTGGATTATGCCAAAGATAGCGATGCTGCTAGTCGGAGTATTGAGCTCGTCCATGGTACGAGCAGTCTTCTCGGCCGTTTTCATCCGTATCAGGATATTTCTGCCGACCTCGCGACCAATATCGACATCTTATCTTACGCGGCCACACGTCACGACGCTATGCTTATCGCTTTCCGCACCAAGCCGACCAAGGATATGGGTATACGGCGCCTCGAGACAATCACCGATAAGTCCAACAATGAGGACTTTCCGATTATCTTCAATGCTACGGATACTACTACCTATCTCCCGGAGAATTCCGACATTCCGCATCTTAATATTTGCTACGGCGGGCGTCTTATCCGTCAGGTCGTGAAGGCAAAAGGCGAGACCATTCGCTGGCGATAGTGGCAAGTTTTGTCACTATCCTCGCGTCGAACTACGCTAGTCATCTTTACCTTAGCGCCACGCACCTTTTATCCCGAGCTTGTCTCGGGATATTTTTTAGAGGTCACATATCCGATTCATTAGAAATTCGAGAAATACTGTGACCAATGCGTCCGATACTGAGTCGACGGGTCAAAGTAGAATCCTACCGCAAGCTTAGTATATGCAGGATTCAATATGTTTTCGCGGTGCTTTTCCGAGTTCATCCACGCCGCTACCGTTGTTTCTGGCGACACGGCAGAGTTGCCCACTACTAGATTTTCCCCCTCGGTGTATATTCCGCCAGTCGGCTCTACGCACGCCGTGCTCCAATCGCTCCCATCTGGTCGTGTATGTGAATATAATTCTACCAGTTCATTTGCTCTCGTCTCCGCTGCCTCACTACAGGCTTCCCCCCATGATAGTTTCTCAAGCCCATTCCGCACTCTTTCTTGATTCACGAGAGATAATACTTCGTATTTCCATTTGAGCTCCGGCACTTCCTCTACAATCACATCAATCGTATCATATCTCGTGCCGTCATATGTCCCAGCCGTAATTGTCACTTGTCCTGTCCCATTTATGAGTGGGTACCTACACGTGTCGTCCGAATATCCAAGCCACGTCCTTGCTCCGTTATAGAATCCCGCAATCACCGATGTATCGCTTGTCTGCCAATACATATCCCCAATCCCAGATAATTCTCCTCCCACGCATAGATCAAAGTTCGCCGACTCATACATCCTGATCGAATCTTCCCCCCATAGTTCACCAGCCGGCACTGGCGCTGAATCTACACCATTTGCCGTCCGCACGGATGTTATGTACGCTTTCTGCTCATCAGATAATGTGATATCTTCCGAGCTTTCACCATCAATCATCGCGACAGACTCAATCTCTCCATCCACTACGTCGTTTCTCGCTGCTACCACGCGAAAATCCAGCCCCCCGTCCTTCAAAAGTATCGCGCCAGCAATCAATACGCCAGCTATCAAAATCGCTGCCGCATTGACCGATAACAGGATTGTCATCTTAGTTTGTTTAAGACTTGCGGCCGCCATTCTCGATCATCGTCCCCATTAGGTTTACAATCATCTCTGTCCGCGCCGTATCTTCACGGTCTAGGCTCGTCTTTGTGGTTGGCTTACCGAACACTACTTGTCCCAAGACATCGCCATTGGTATTCGTCATCACTGCTACTTTGTAGATGCCGTACTCCCTCACCGTCTCTTTGTCGATCTCGCTAAGATTCTGCCAAATTCCTTTTGCTGGCATGGTCATTTTCTCAATTTTCGTAATCGCCTCCGCCGGTAGTTCATCTTCGTCTACCACATAATACTGTCCTTGTACTAGGAACCCCACATATTGAAAATGCATATGTTCTTCCAAAAATCCCGACACATCTTTTAAGTTCATTTTCTTTCTATCTAGTTTTGATAATTTTTTCACTATATATGCTATGTCAATCTGTTTGTCCATGATGAGCGACTTGATCATCGCCCATATCTCAGAAATCGCCGGCGTGAGGAGTAGTACTATCGCTATCATGATGAAGTTTAGGAGTATCACCTGGAATGACGGGCTGCTGATTCTGAATAACGCCGAGAAAATCAGATGGAATATCAACAAATACACAATTACCGCGCTACTTACAATCACAATTGTAGAGAGCACCTTGAGCCACCCAGTCGCGAGATTAATCATCCGGTATCGTAGCACCGCGTAGTAGAATCCAAGCATCGTGAGTCCAATCGCAAGCGGCCCCACCCAGATTAGGTCGTATCTCTCTGCTGCCCCGATAAGGTCGAATATCAGCGACAAGAATCCCGCCACCGCGAGTCCTATCATGAAGAATAGATACCCCTTTTTTATGTCGCGGTCCGTCGCTTTGCGTATCCGATATATTGTCGCGAGGCAGAATGCCGGCACAATCGTACAGAAATATACGATGTATGCCCCGAAGAACCATCCGCCTTCCATCGGTGTGATGTAATGTACTATATTTCCCGACCCCGACAGAGTGAAGGAAGAATATAGCACCGATGGATCGTATAGAAATATCGTGATGAGTACCGCCCCCGCCACAAGAAATAGCGTCGTGAGCACCTTGCCGAATCGGTATTTCCACGACACATACCCAAGAATTGTCGAGTCCATAATAATCGCTCCGACATAGATTCCTTTAATTAGCCACGGCGCTACTACGTAGTCGAAATCTCCCGTCCCGAGCGACAAGAACCCCGCGATCGACACGCTCCACATTACTTCGCCTATCGCCGCCGCAAGGAACCATAGGCTCCTCAGTCTCTCTGACTTTGAGCTACCAAATACCAAAGCCAGCGCCGACAAAATCGTGAGCCCCGATATTGCTATCACTAGCACATTAATCAAATTCACATCAAACCTCCGTTTATAATAATATTATATCATAAACATGAAAAAGTCCCACAAAATTGTGGGACTGGGCAAGGGGGTTAAAGTTTCGTGAATAGTACCATCACCGAGGACGGCACCGCGTTGTAGGTATCAAGCGTGTACTCTGCGCCAAACTTCATGCCGAGTTTCCATAAATCCTTGCGAATTTTTTCTACCACCGCAATCGTTTCGGCTGCTGTGCCATAGAAATTCATTTTCGGCCAGTCAAAGATGCTCATGGACCGCCGAAGATACGGGCAATCCGCCTGCAGGTCGAAGAAGAATGCTCCGCCACTTTTGAGGAGCTGCCATACCGCCGGGATAATTTTACCGGTAAACGTTTCCATCGGTACATACGATGCCACCCCGCCGAGCATGACAAGGGTCGCTCTAGCACAGTCCATGCTGGTGAGAGCCTCCGTCATGTCGCAGATTTTGTAGGTCAGTCCCAGTTCTTCGAGTGAAAATCGGAAAAGCTCCTCTGGCCGAATCGTCTTATCCTTGTCGCATGCAATGATTGTCTGCCGCCACGGGTCAAATTTGAACCCATGCCATCTCGCCCAAGCGAGTCTACCCGCGCCGAGGTCCACGATTTTACAGGCCCACTGTCGGATCTCTTTCTTCTGAAGCGTGGTGACGAGGTCCGCCACGTACATCTGCCGCTCGCGGTTGTATACAAAGGTCGGATCGTCACAGACGAACCCCTCTATAGGGTCATCGGTGTCCGTGCGCTCCACCCACGTGCCATTAAGGTCACGTCCTGCCCCGTACGACATCTCGAGCGCCTCCGACGGCGAAGTGTACACCGCCTTGAGCCACGGGAAGAAGTATTTCGATTCCGCCCCATGGTAGTCCAGGGTGAACTGCGCAAGACCCGCATTTTGGCTAATTCTCGGCCCCACGACCGCCCAAAGCCCATCAAGTGCTTTGTTCGGCACGTCGGTATGTGCCGCGTAGAACGTCTCCCGAATCTTATTCACCGTGTCCGCATCCGTCATCTCGCCAGTCGTAAACTGCTTCTTTCGGATCATCGTGTATTTGGTGAATTCAATTTCCTTCATCTCTCTCGTCCGCTGAATCGGGTCCGAGATTCCGCTATTTCTAACCATATATGACCTCCTTTTTTAAGATGCGCCCCCTTATGACCTCTATTATATCAAATCATCGCCATTTGTCTAGAGGTATGTTATAATAAAGTTATGACAACCATCGAGCTAGAAGGCCCAATCATCAAATCTACTTCCAACCGTGGCACCGTGCTCAAAATTAACGCGCATGACATCAAAATCGGCATGGAAGATGGTACCGTCACGACTGTCCCCCGCACCGAGATGTCCGCTCCAGAGTTCAATGTCGACGATGTCGTCGAGATTTACAAAGATGGTCGCGAATATATCCTTCGTCCCATTACTACACCTGCTACCCACACTCGTAAGCGCCCCACCTACGAATACAATAAAAACTTCTTTGTTTGGTTTGGTGCCTTTTTCTTTGGCTGGTTAGCGATTGACCGTTTCATGCGCGGCCAGATCGCTATCGGTATTCTCAAGATTTTTATCGGCCCCTATACACTCTTTATTTGGGACCTTATTGATTGGCTGATTGCCATGTCTAAGGCCTATGGCTCCTCTTATGCCGACCGCTCCACTCTTACCTTCGACAAAGATGGCAACTATCTCCGCTAGCTTATCTTGCCAAAATGTGGTATAATAGTCTAAGGCTCTCGGAGCTAGTACATTTTGATTGGGGGTATTATTATTAAAGTCATTACTGATGGGATCGTTTACATCCAAGATTTCGATTTGAAATTCATCATGGACAATCTTTCCTGGATGCCAAACGGTATTTTGGACGAGTGTTTTGAGGCCTCGCCTGATGGTATCGTCACCTATGCGGAAGAGCCTAGCAAGTCGTGGCGCTTTGTTCACAAGTTCGAGAATAAGCGCAGCGTGCGTTGGTTTCGTGACCAAAGATGGCTCGTAGATTGGAATGAGGCGAGTCGTCTCGCTCCCGAGAAGCTTCGCCATATCATTCAAAACAAGGAGCTCGCTTTTCATCGAACGTTCGAGAAATTCAAATCTATGCCACAGGAGTATAAAGACGAGAATCATCTCGAGTTCTTTCGTCGTCACGAAAAGGATTCTCATGAGCTCACATCGCTCATTCTCGTACATCAGTATCTTACTGGTGACGTGTGGTTCTATCTGCCACCTGGCGCTAGGCCTGCCACTAACATGACTCTCTGGGCCAAATTTCGACAGTTCTGGCTGAGCAAGTCCTTTCAAACTACCTAACCCCTGCCCCTCGCGTGAGGGGCTTTTTATATCGCTGTCAAATAGCTACAATTATCTCGTGACGGTTAGTGGCAAATGTCTATCCTTCTGTCTCAATCGATACCCGTGGGTAGATATTCAACTTGTACGGGTCCACTGGCTGCACTCCTGACTGTATTTCAAAGTAACACGCTGCCGCCACCATCGCACCATTGTCTCCAGAGAGCGCTGGAGCAGGGAAATACGCTTCAGGCAGTGCCTCGCGAAGCGCACTATTTGCCGACACGCCGCCCGCTACCACTACGGACTGCACGTCTGGATGCTTCTCTAGCGCCTCGCTCAGTTTCTCACACAATATCTCTATCGCCGTCCTCTGAAACGACGCCGCAAAATCCCGCACTTGCTTTGGTGTTAGTAGCTCCTTCAGCTTGTGCGACGGATACGAAATCGGCACCCCCACTTCCTTCTGCACAGCGCGAAGTACCGCGGTCTTGAGCCCCGAGAACGAAAAGTCCAGCCCCTCCACTTTCGGATGTGGCAGGGAATAGCGCATCGCGTCACCCTCTAGCGCCGCCTTTGCTATCGCTGGCCCGCCAGGGTAAGGCAGCCCCAGTATCTTCGCCACTTTATCGAAACACTCTCCCACCGCATCATCATGCGTCGTCCCGATAATCTCAAACTGATTATGGTCCCGCATGTATAGAATCTGCGTATGTCCACCAGAGACCACGAGTGCAAGTAACGGGAAGGGAGGGGCAAGAAAGACGTTTTGAGGAATCTGTCGGAGGTTACGACCGAGACAGAAGGAGCGCGAGCCCCGTAACGACGGGCGCGAGCGACTCCGTGTCCGAAAAGCGTCTTCTTGTTCCTCCTCACTCAGCCAATTTGCATACACATGTGACTTCAGATGGTGTACCGCGTAGAGCGGCTTCTCGTGTAGTATCGCGAGCGTCCTTGCTGTGAGCGTCCCGATGAGCAACGACCCGAGCAGCCCCGGTGCATGTGTCACCGCGATGGCATCTATCTCGTCCCAGCTCACCTCCGCATCTGCGAGCGCCTTATCCACGACTGGCATCATCGCCTCCAGGTGACTCCTCGCCGCCACCTCAGGTATCACCCCGCCATACTCCGCAAAAATATCAATCTGTGACACTACCACGTTCGACAGTATCTCGCGCCCATCTCGCACAACCGCCGCCGCCGTCTCATCACAACTCGTCTCTATCCCAAGTATTAACATATCTATTATTATATCATATTTTTTCATGTCGGCAATGCTCGGCCCTGTATTACATTGTCATACAAAACTCTTGACTTATGTATTACATTGTCATACAATAGAGATATGAGTAATACAACGAAATCTAAAACCACTACCAACCTCATCCAGGTTCGCATCCCGGACGAGATAAAACAAAACACTGCAAAAATCTGCGCCGAGAACGGCATCTCGACCTCTGATTTTCTTCGTATGGCCGTCGCTAAGCTAAATCGTACGCGCAGTATCGCTTTTGTAGCGGGCGGAAGCTACCCAATCACACCTAGCCAAACGGTGAATGAAGTCATTACAAATTTTGAGATTGAAGATATGCCAGTTACTGAACGCAATATACGCGACCTTACCGAGATTGAGCTAGGGCTTACCACTCCAGAGGTGGTTCGCGACCGTATTCTAAAAGAAATCAAAGAAAGGCATAACCACTAGATGGAAGATCCTTACTGTTATCCAGGCACACGCGTCTTGCGCAATAAACTCAATATCGCCGACCCAGATGAATTATATGATGCTGAACGCGACCTCGCCACTTTGCGAAATCTCGAACTCATGCACAAACTTATAGAAGGAACTTTCGATTTTACTTACCTTTGTAAAATTCACAAATATCTCTTTCAAGACATCTACGACTGGGCTGGCGAAGTTCGCACCGTAGATATTGCCAAAAGCAACCTTTTCTGCCGATATTTCTTTATCCAAAGTGAGGCTGATCGGATTTTTATGGAATTGTCTTCCGAGCGCTACCTTCAATCTCTTCCAGTGGATGATTTTCCAGCTCGCCTAGCCTACTATTTTGCCGAGATTAACGCTCTCCACCCGTTCAGGGAAGGGAACGGCCGCACTCAGCGCGAGTTTATCCGACAGCTCGCCTTCCAAAATGGCTATCTGCTATTCTATTCTGGTATCACCAAAGACGAAATGATTTCCGCCTCCATCGAATCTTTCAAACGAAACTACGCCCCTCTGGAGCATCTCCTCGCCTCACATCTCCACCCGCTCCGCTAATCCCCCATCCACCACGCTACCCCTACTCATGGTGATACGGCCCGCCCGCAGCTATCTGTGACGCTCGGTATATCTGCTCTACCGCCACGAGCCTCGCTATCATGTGCGGGAACACCAACCGTGAGAAACTCCACACGAAGTCCGCTTTCTCCCGTACTTCTTCCGAGAATCCATAAGCCCCGCCTATTAGCACCACGACATCCCGCCCGCTCTCAAACGCCCGCGTCAGCATCTCCGAATATTCAGGTGATGATATATTCTTACCCCGCTCATCGCAACAAATCACGAACTCGTCCGCCCGGGCAAACGGCCAATTTTCAAGCCACCGCCCTAGTTTTTCTTCTTCCATGAACTGCCAAGTAATCTCATATGGTCGCCTCAGTCGTTTCTCGTACTCACTACACGCTTCGGCGCACCATGATAAATTTTTCTTGCCGCCCGCGATTATTTTAATCATTTTTCTTTCCCCCGTTATTAACCGATGATTCCTTTGAAGTGTTTCTCGCGGTTTTCCCCGAAGACTCTCCCGAAGTCCTACCGCCCTTAGCCTCAAGCCCCCGCACATATTCCCCATACGTCACAAAATCATACCCAGCCCCCTTTAGCCGCCGTATCACTTTCTCCAGTTTCCGCACCAATTTCTCCCCCGAGTTCCACTTGATATATACCGGCACAGCGTCCCGCCCCCGTATCTCCCCAAACTCCCAGGGGTGAAAATACGTCGCCATGTACCCAGTCGCCCGAAGCGACATCCGCGCGAGTATCACGTATACCCACACCGGAAACACATGCAGTGCCAACCAAAATACCGGCACCCGCATAAAAGTCGCCACGCTCGTCGGAACTTCCCATACTTCATCTTTACGATACGCCCGTCTCGGTGCGTCCAGGTGATTGTATCTCCCCGGGATAAACGCCGGGTTTACGCTCGTATCGTACAAATATCCCGCAGCCTTCAGCTCTGGATACGATATCGGGAACATCCTCGGCTGCCGATACCCTATGACCCGCCCTTTCCCGAGCATTTTTTCGAGCATCTCTTTGCCTCTCGTCGCATCCCCAGCTTTTGGTTCAAAATGTTCCACCCCGTGGCATCCTATTTCATGTCCCCGCTGCATCATTTCTTGCACGAGTTCAGGTTTCTCGGTCGCGAAGTTGCCAGTTACAAACATCGTGGCCTTCACCCCCGTCCGTTCTAGCATCTCAAGCACGCGCCTAAGCCCCACCGCAGACACTTCCGCTCCTTGCTCCACGGTGATTTTACCCCCGTGCTCCCGTGGCAAGTCAAATTCCTCCACGTCAAGGCTCAGCATCACCACCCCGCGCCGCCTACTCATTCCGAAGTCCTACTGATTTCTTACGGTCAATCACATAGAGCGGCCGGTTTTTTGACTCCACATGTATCTGTGAGATGTATAGCGCCGCGATAGACTGAGATACCAGTACTAGCCCGACCAGGAACGACACAAATACGCTCATCGCCACCGCCCCGCTCCAGTCCAGCTTTAGCGGGTCCCCCATTATGTATTGTTCAATCAATATAAACAGCCCAAAAATCACCGACGCCACCGTGATAAACGCCCCCACATATCCAAAAATCATCAGCGGTGTCCGCGACATCGACACCATCGAATCCCCCGCTAGCGCCACTAATTTCTTAAAACTATATGTCGGCTTCCCGTCGATTCTTCCGCGCGTCTCCACCGGAATCTGCTCCTGGCGAAACCCAAGCCAGTCAATTAGTCCTCTTGTCAGCCGATTCCTCTCGGTAAATTTATTGAACTCATCCACTACCCGCCTATCTATCAGTCGAAAATCAAGCGCCCCTACCACGATATTTTTATTCCCAGCCATCCGCATCATTTTATAATAAAGTTTTGAGGCCAAGCGGTGCTTGGTTGTATTCGCGCCTCTGACCGCTGTTACGACATCTGCTCCGGACTCCCACTTCTCGACCATTTCCGGTATCACCTCAGCCGGATGTTGTCCATCCGCATCAATCATAACTACAGCATCTCCGGCCGACTCCATTAGTCCTGCCGATAGCGCCACTTCCTTTCCGAAGTTTCTAGATAGTGCCACCACCTTCACCGGCAGAGAACCATTAATTTTTGCTGTCTTGATTCTCTCAATTGATTTATCATCTGATCCATCGTCTACCAAAATCACCTCAGTGTTGTAAGAACTTTTCGTCAATTTCGCAAGCACCGGCAAAAGCTCCCCATCCAGGAATCTCTGAATCCCCGCTTCCTCATTGTATACCGGCACCACCACCGAAATTAACTTCTTCATATCCTCATTATATCACAAAAAACCTCAGACTGGCAGGATAAGAATGTCGCTCCGCTCCATTCGAACCTTTGGCTTAAACTCTGCCAAGCCAACCAGACTTAGCTAAAAGCTCCTAGGAGGGTATTTTCTCTTGCCGAAGTGCGGTTGTTGATGAGATCTCCATTAAAGATTAAAAGGTGTCAGATTGGTGTTTTCTTCGTGTGAAGTGCGCCTAATGGCGAGCGAACACGAAAAAACGCCAAGATGGCGCCTTTTAACTTTAATGGCTGGACCGGCAGGATTCGAACCTGCGAATGCTGGGACCAAAACCCAGTGCCTTACCGCTTGGCGACGGTCCAATACCTCTATTATATCACACATTCTAAGTATTTGTGAAAAATACTCCTTATTTCTCTTGCGCTTATTCATAAAATGTGCTATATAATATATATGGCAAAGAAGAGGAAATCAACCCGTAACTCCAGCTCTCGCAGCTCTAGCTCTCGCAACACAAGATCCGCAAAGGCTTCGCGGCGCAAGCCACCCGTCGAGCATGAGCTCCCCGGCGGTTTTTGGCGCCAGATTGTTGCGATTCTGATGATTGCAATAGCATTATTCTTCGTTATTACTTGGTTTGGCCACGGTGGCTCCGTTTTGAATCAGATTCACGATACCGTTATGAAGGGCATCGGCGTCGCGACCTATTTTATTCCTGCGCTTTTTGTCTACCTTGGCGTAAAGAAGCTTCGCTCCGACAATTATCGCGTCGCTCTCCCAGTCTACATCGCGTCAGTCTTGATGTTGGTTTGGATATCTGGTATCGGCGCTATCTGGAAGTTCGGCGGTTATCTCGGCGATTGGCTGAACGGCGTGATGACCGGCGCTCTCGATCAGGGCTTTGTCATCTTTATATATATTATATTAGTTTTCATCACGACTGCGTTCCTTTTGCAAGTCTCTCCGCTGACCCTCTTAAAAGACACCACCGGCATTAGCCGTATCAAGAAGAAGGAGGAGACTGCTACTCCCGACCAGCCGGCTAAGGACAAGAAGCTTGGCCAGCTCGAGATCAAGGTCAATTCTGGCGCCGCTGCTTCCGCTGAGTCTGCGCCAAAGGAGAAGAAATCTCTCTTCCATCACAAGGCTCCTCGTATCAATATGCCCGCCGCCGCAAAGTCTGAGCCATCTGCTCCTGCTCCTGCTCCGAAAGAAGAGAAGTCTCTTGTCGAGGCCGCCGATGTTAATTGGAAATTGCCTGCCGTATCTCTCCTGTCCAAGATTCAATCACCTCAAGACCCAGGCAATGTCAAGCAGAATGCTTTCATCATCCAGAAGACTTTCTCTGAGTTCGGTATCGAGGTCGAGATGGAAGACGCCAATGTCGGCCCGCGCGTTACTCAGTATACCTTGCGCGCCCCGGGCGGCGTTAACCTTAGTAAAATTTCCGCTCGCGACAAGGAGCTTGCCTATAATCTTGGCGCTACCACTATTCGTATTGAGGCGCCTATCCCGGGCACTCAGCTCATTGGTGTCGAAGTCCCGAATGTCAAGTCTGCCTCCGTTTCTCTTCGTGGTATCATCGAGAGCCCCGAGTGGAAGGACTCCAAGGGTAAGCTCACTTTTGCGGTAGGGAAGGACATCTCCGGCAAGCCCGTCGTAGCCGACCTTGCCGAAATGCGTCATCTTCTCATCGCTGGTACTACTGGTTCGGGTAAGTCCGTCATGACGAATACCCTCATCATGTCTCTTCTTTATCGCAACTCTCCTTCCGATATGCGTATGATTATCGTCGACCCGAAGCATGTCGAGATGGTCGCCTACAATGATATTCCGCATCTCTTGACGCCTATTATTAATGATACCGCCAAGGCCCTCTCTGCGATGAAGTGGGCCGTCGGCGAGATGGACCGTCGCTATGCTCAGATGGCCGAGGAAAAGGTCAAGAAAATCACCGATTACAACGCCCGCATGGAACAAAAGCAAAAAGAGGGCATTAAAGAGGGCGACCCCAACACCGAGAAGATGCCATATATTGTTATCGTTATCGACGAAATGTCTGATCTCATGATGCAAGCCTCGAAGGAACTCGAGCCGCTGATCGTCCGTATTGCTCAGCTCGGTCGCGCCGCCGGCATGCATCTTGTTCTCGCCACCCAGAAGCCTATCGTGAAGGTTATCACCGGTCTCATCAAGGGTAATATCCCTTCCCGCATTGCTTTCCGCGTCCTTTCCTCTATGGAATCTCGCATTATTCTCGATGTCTCTGGCGCCGAGAAGCTCCTAGGTCAGGGCGATATGCTTCTCTCTACCGAGCAGACTACTACTGGCCCAGAGCGTGTTCAGGGTGCTTGGACTCCAGATGACGACATCGAGAAGGTTACCGCCTACCTCCGTATGCAGTCCGCCCCGCGCTACAATGACGAGGTCATCGCTCAGCAAGTCGCGATCAAGGGCATGGATGCTCCTGCCGACGATGGTGGCTTCGGCATTCATTTCGACCCGCTAGATCCAGTCGTGCGTCGCGCCGTCGAGGTTTCTCTCGCCAAGGGCAAGTTCAGTACCGCCAATCTCCAAGTCTACCTTTCCAAGGGCCACGCCTATGTCAACCGCCTTGCCATCTGGTTCGAGCAGATCGGTATCATCGGCCCACAGAATGGCAACAAGCCCCGCGATCTCCTCATCACTAGCATGGAGGAGTTCGACGCCGCCGCGAGCGCCGGCCCGACCGAATAGTGCGGCCTTCACCACATTACGGAGCTGAGAGGCATATTATGCGGCAATCTCCTTGCCGCATAACCCTCTTGCTATTTTTCTAGTTACCATATATAATATAATTATTAACAATTTAATATCAAGAAGGAACGAGGGACCGGCCCTATGACTTCCTACCAACCAACCGCAAGGCGGCAAGGTGGTAATTCCGGCCAGAAAGGAAAGATATGCCCAACTTATCAAACAATACCAAACCAAACTCTCACTTTTGCCGCACCGCCGAGTCGGTTTCTCCGCGCCATCCCGACAAGCTTTGCGACCAAATCTCCGATGCGATTCTTGACGCTTATCTGGCGCGCGACCCCGATTCTCGTGTCGCCGCTGAGGTCTGTGGTGGCCATGGCGTAGTTTTTGTGACGGGTGAGATTACTAGTCGCGCAGCCATGCCAGACATCGCGGAGATTGTCCACCGCATCGCTGGCGATAATCTCGAGGTCCACACCAAGATTGTCGAACAATCTCCAGAGATTGCTAGTGGTGTCGATACCGGTGGTGCCGGCGACCAGGGAATCATGATTGGCTACGCCACTAGTGAGACCCCCGAGCTACTGCCTCTCGAGGTCGTCCTCTCGCGTGAACTGAACCGCGCTATTTTCTCCGCGCATCCTTTTGATGGCAAGACTCAGGTCACCATCGCTCCCGATGGCACGATCGATTCTATCGTGGCTAGTTTCCAAAATACTACCACCGCAGAGCTCCGCCAGGTCGTACAGGATTTCATCAGCTCTCGTCACCTCGCTGGTCGTCTCGAGCTCCATCTCAACCCCGCCGGCGACTGGCACCTCGGCGGTTTCGACGCCGACACCGGTCTTACCGGTCGTAAGCTTATTATTGATAACTACGGCCCACGCATCGCGATTGGCGGCGGTGCCTTCAGCGGCAAAGACCCATCCAAAGTCGACCGCTCCGCCGCCTACATGGCCCGCCGTATTGCTGTAGATTATCTTCGCACTCGTCATGCGCGCGAAGTCCTCGTCCGTCTCGCCTACGCCATCGGCCACCCCTCTCCTCTCGAGCAGACCGTCATCATCGATGGCGCTCCCGAGATTATCACAGGCTACGATCTTACTCCGCAGGGCATCATCACCGCGCTGGATTTGAAACGCCCCATCTACGAGGAGACCGCGAAATACGGCCATTTCGGCCACGCCTTTCCTTGGGACGCCTAGCTGTCTCTCATCAAAATCTGGAAAAATGTGATATTTAGGCCCCAAATCACTGGAATTTTGTGATAAAACACCCCCAAACAACCGGAAAAATGTGATATACCCCTTGATTTTTACTGGAATTTTGTGATATAATAGAGGTAGTTTAGCATTAAAGGATTAATCATGGATAGACTACCAAGAAAAATCGACAAATTTCTCATCGATTGGAAGAACAACCCCGATCATATGCCACTTATTATTAAAGGTGCCAGACAGATTGGCAAGACTAAAGCCGTCGAGTATTTTGCAAAGAATAATTACTCTAATCTCATAGAGATTAATTTTGCTTTGCAGCCAGAGTATAAGGCTATCTTCGACCATGGTTTTACAGTCGATGCAGTTCTGAAGGAGATTTCTCTCATCAATCCCGCTTTCGAGTTTATCCCGCACGAGACCCTTATCTTTTTCGATGAGCTTCAAGACTGTCCGAATTGTGCTACTTCTCTCAAATCTTTCAATGAAGACAGGCGCTTCGATGTGATTTGCTCCGGCTCGATGATGGGCATCAACTATCAAGAGATCGAGTCCAACAGCGTCGGCAACAAACAAGATTACGAGATGTACTCCCTAGATTTCGAGGAGTTCCTCTGGGCGAAGGGTTACAAGCCCGACCAACTTGAAGAATATTATCGCCATATGCTTGCTCTCGAGCCTTTGTCTCCAGTCGAGATGGACGTCATGCTGGATAATTTTCGCGAGTACATGGTGCTAGGCGGCATGCCGCGGATTGTGTATACTTTTGTATCCAATGGGAATTTCGCCGGCACGCTAGACTTGCAGAAGCAGATTCTCCTAGATTACGAAGAGGACATCACAAAATATGCTAATGGCATGGACAAGGCCCGGATTCTGAATGTCTACCACAAGATACCGGCATTCCTTGGCAATGAGAACAAGAAGTTCCGTATTTCCAAGGTAGATTCCGGCGCGCGTAGTCGCGAGTATACCGGCGCGATAGATTGGCTAGAGAGTGCCGGGATTGTCAATGTGTCTTATTGCCTCGAGACCCCGTCTCTCCCGCTCAAAGGGAATTACGATCCTGACAACTATCGTGTGTATTTTAGCGACACGGGCCTTCTGATTGGCTCACTAGACGATGAAGCGCAAGAAGACCTGAGAGGCAATAAGAATTTCAACACCTACAAAGGCGCTATCTACGAGAATGTTATGGCTGAGATTCTAAAGAAGCAGGGCTACGGCCTCTATTTCTACAAAAACGAGAAGAGTACTATCGAGATGGACTTCATCGTACGCGACAAAGATTCTCTCATTCCAGTCGAAGTCAAGGCTATCGACGGCCCAACAGCTTCGCTCAACAACATGATCGCGAGCGACGCCTATAGCGATGTCCACTATGGTATCAAGTTCGCCCAGAAGAACATCGGTTTCAATGGCAAGTTCTATACTTTCCCATACTTTCTAGCCTTCATGCTGAAGTGCTGGCTCGCCGAGAAGAGTAAATAATTATTGCTTAGGCTTACGAGTCGATATTATTTCATAAATTTGCGCAAAACTCTTGCGCAAATTTTTTATGTGGTATATAATAGAATTACATTAAATATTTTGCGATTCAGCACATTATACAATTTGATACGATTCAAATTTTCAGTATCAACTCATCCAGTAATGAAACCGGCGCCAGTGGGCATAGTGTTTTCTGGATGATTTTGCCACAAGGCTTGATCGCTGAAAGTGCTGAATCGCAAAATTCACCCACGGGCGTCGGTTCCATTTTTTTTACCGGCACTCATGGGTTAATAATAAAGAGAGGAACGAGAGGACACCATGAAGGCCATACAAAAATTCAAAAATCAATTTAAGAACTTAATCAGAAAGCCACTAGTAAAGTGTTCTGAGGAATCTGTCGGAG
>CAZZAI010000005.1:0-29699 GCA_964652665.1 uncultured Candidatus Saccharibacteria bacterium | reverse complement strand
AGGCGGAGCAATGTGATATAATCGAAGATTATCACATTGCGGAGCTCCCGAGGTGTAATGAATTATGAAACAATATCCGAGACCACGCGGTATTGATTTTTAAGAGAAAGTGTGCTATAATGGAATTATATATTATTTAATGAAACAACTCTTGGGAGATTTCCTGATATTAAGGGCCTGAGAGTGAAGAGAAAGGAAATCATATAATGGCAGTAGATGTCGATATGAAAGCTTTGCTCGAAGCTGGTGCACATTTTGGGCACAAAACGAGCCGCTGGCACCCAAAGATGGCGCCATACATCCATAGTAAGCGTCAGGATGCTCACATTATTAATCTCGAGAAGACGGTCGAGGCACTCGAAGTAGCACTTCCAAAGATCACCGAGATTGCTAAGGGCGACAAGAAAATTCTCTTTGTCGGCACCAAAAAGCAGATGAAAGACATCGTAAAGGAAGCCGCTGAGTCAGTACAGATGCCATATGTGACTGTACGCTGGGTAGGTGGCACTCTGACGAATGTCGAGACAGTGAATAAGCAGATTAGGAAGCTGAAAGATTTGGAGCGCCGGATGGCTTCTGGCGAACTCGAGAATCGCTATTCGAAGCTCGAAGTTCAGAGATTCCAAGAGGAAATCGACCTTCTCAATGAGCGCTATGGCGGCATCAAGGATATGAGCGAGCAGCCAGCTGCAGTAATCGTAGTAGATGCGATGGAAGACAAGAATGCAGTAAAGGAAGCGAATGTGCTTAATATTCCCGTGTTCGCATTGACTGACACCAACGTCGACCCAACGCCAATCGATTACGTCATTCCAATGAACGATGATTCGATCAAAGCAACTAAGCTCGTGCTTGATTATTTTGTAGAAGCAATCAAAGACGGTAGAAAATAATAGCTAATATAATAGGAGGCAAAATGGCTGAAATTTCAATTGAGCAAATTAAGAAATTAAAAGAGCTGTCTGGTGCTGGGCTGACCGATGCCAAAAAGGCACTCGTAGAGGCCGATGGCGACTTTGACAAGGCACTCGAGGCAATGCGCAAGAAGGGCCTCACTAAGGCCGAGAAGCGTGGTGACCGTGAGACTCGCGAAGGTCTTGTAGATTCTTACATCCACGATGGACGCCTTGGTGCGATCGTCGAGGTCAACTGTGAGACTTCGTTTGTTGCGAAGACCGACGAATTCAAGACTTTGGCGCATCAGATTGCGATGCAGGTAGCTTCGATGGCTCCACTCTACGTATCTGAGGACGATATCCCTGAGGAAGTCCGCGCTGCGAAGATGAAAGAGCTCGAGGAGAACTTCAAGGGCCCAGAGAATATGAAAGAGCAGATTCTCGCAGGACAGGCCAAGAAAGCTTTCTCCGACAAAGTCTTAATGAACCAACCATATATCTTGGACGATTCAAAGACGGTCGAGCAGTTTATTAAGGAAGCAATTGCAAAGACTGGTGAGAATATCACCGTCCGCCAATTCAAGCGCATCGAACTCGGTGTGACTGAATAACACAATAAATAGCCCTGCGGGGCTATTTTTGTATGGTATAATAGAGGTATAAACAAGGAGTTATTATGTTTGACACAAAAGATGAACGCAAGAAGATGGAAGAGGCGCTTAGCCGATTCGATGATGAAATGAAAAAAGTCCGGACTGGACGGGCACACCCTGATATGCTGGCCGGAATCAAAGTGGAGGCTTACGGGCAATTTATGCCACTAAATCAGGTGGCGAATGTCACCGCGGCGGATGCGACGATGCTGGTCGTCACACCTTTTGATCCATCGACGATTCAAAACATTGCCAGTGCGATTCGGGCTGATCAGGCATTGGGACTAAACCCATCCGATGATGGGCGTGTAATTCGCGTGCCAATCCCACCGCTCACCGAAGAGCGTCGCAAGGAAATCGTCAAAACCGCCTCAAGCAAAGTAGAGCAGGCGAAAGTAGCACTCCGCAATGTCCGCGAAGACGCGCGCAAGGAACTAAAGTCGGCAGAGGATCTAGGCGAGGACGTCAAGAAGCGTGCTGAAAAGGAAATTGATGATCTCACCAAGGAATTCTCGGACAAAATCGATGCCGCTTTCAAGGCCAAGACTGAAGAAATAATGAAGATATAATATATAGTATGTTGAAACATTTAGGAATAATTGCCGATGGAAATCGGCGATGGGCAAAAGCACAGGGGCTACCGACAATCGAAGGGCACAAGAGGGGGCTCGCCGTAATTGAAGAACTGATCGGTGCGGCGAGCAAGGCAGGTGTAGAATATATTACTTTTTACGTTTTTTCTACAGAAAACTGGGGAAGAAGTAGTGACGAGGTATCCTATATTATGAAACTTGCCGAGACGCGCATTATGAAACTAGCCAAAAAGCTAGCGCAAAATAATGGGCGACTGCTAATTCTTGGCTCAAAAGAAAAAGTTTCACCAAAACTAATCTCTGCGATGGAAAAAGCCGAGAAAATGACAGCCGAGTCGACTGGAATTACGGTGTGTTTTTGCTTTAATTATGGCGGCGAGAAGGAAATCGCCGATGCCGCGACAATCGCAAGCGAAGTAGATGACAAAATTACGCCGGAAACAATCAGAAAGCATCTCTACTGCCCAGAAGTGCCCGACGTAGATATGGTGGTGCGGACATCTGGAGAGGAGAGGCTCTCTGGATTTATGTTGTGGCGGGCTAGCTATGCTGAGCTATATTTTATCAAAAAATATTTCCCAGAGATGACGGGGGACGACATCCCAGAGATTCTTGACGAATACGAGAAAAGAAACCGCAGATTCGGCAAATAGTGATATAATAAATTTATGGATATATTTGTAGGCATTATTGTTGGCTTGATTGTGCTGACTTTACTCGTGATTGTACATGAGGCGGGTCATTTTATCGCCGCGCGTCGTAATGACGTAAATGTACTTGAGTTCGGAATTGGGTTCCCACCTAGAGCAATCGCATGGATCAAAGACCCAAAGACGCACAAGTGGCGTAGGCTCGCAAAGTCCGAGTGGGACAAAGTCGGTATCATGAAGACCGTCATCGAGAGTGGCGAGGTCGGTGCCGCTAGAGAAGAAAAGAACAAAACCGTAAACAAAAAAGCCACACCAGCAGTCGTGACTACAGATGGTAGCAAAGCTCGCGGGCGCAAGAAGCGAGAGAAATTAATCGCGGACGGGCTAGTTTTTAGCATCAACTGGCTGCCAATCGGTGGTTTCTGCCAGATGGATGGAGAATCGGCAGAGGACGAGCGCAAAGGTACTTTTGGCGCGGCAAGTTTTTGGTCGAAGACAAAGATTTTGTTTGCTGGTGTCGCGATGAACTGGCTAACCGCCTGGGTGATTTTCACGATTCTGGCATGGACGGGGATACCATTCTTTCTCGACAATCAGTTCACAGTGGACGTAGACACGAGGACAGAGCAGACGCCAGTCAAAGTGCTCGAGGTGATGGAGAGTTCGCCGGCGCAAATTGCCGGGATCAGGAGCGGAGACTATATTATATCGATTGACGGTACTCCAGTTTCACATGGCAATGATATCACATTCTACAATAACGACCATGCCGGCGAGGAAGTGACCTACAAAATTCTAAGACTAAATGAGGAAAATTGTAATTGTGATACGGAAATCGACTTCCCCGTACAGCTCAACACTAAAGACGATGAGTATCTGCTCGGTGTAAAAATGGAATCCTCGCAAGCCTTGTCTTATTCTACTTGGAGCGCGCCGATCACCGGTGCAGGACTAACTCTACAGGTTACAGGTGAGACCTTTAGAGGGGTTGGAGAGTTGCTTTGGAATTTAATCACTGGGACTGGAAGATTATTTAGCTTCGACGAAGGAGTCCGAGAGAGTGGGCAAGAGGCGATTTCGGCAGTAGGAGATTCCGTATCGGGTCCGGTCGGGATAATCGGAGTGCTATTCCCGTCATTTACTGCGGCAGGGCCGAGCAACCTCGCATTCTTGGCGGCGCTAATCTCGGTTTCGCTAGCTTGTATGAACGTGTTGCCGATTCCAGCGCTCGACGGTGGTAGATGGCTCCTTATAGCCATTTATAAACTTCGCAAAAAGAAGCTCACTAAGGAGACTGAACAGAAAATCGTGTCTCGCGCGATGTTTATACTTCTAGCGCTGATGGCAGTCGTGACGATATTAGACATCACGAGGTTTTTCTAGATGGCAAAAACGGACAGAAAAAAGCAGTTTTGGAACAACGCGGAATATGTCTTCTTCGCACTGATCTGGGTCTTCGCTTCGACTGTTGTGACACAGATTATCATAGGAAGATTAATGGCATGGCCACTTGGGACAAAGATTAATGAGCCGGTGTGGTCGGGTGTTTACTCAGTGCTATCATATGGGGGCGCGCTAGGCCTCACGCTCTTTGGCTTACCAAAAATCTGGAAAAAATGGAAAACATCACGAGAAGAGCTTGGACTAAATGGACTACCTACTTGGACAGATATAGGCCTCGCGCCGATTGCGTATATAGTGTCGACCTTACTTGCGCTTGGGGCCGTGACACTATTTAGTCTACTACCGTGGTTCGACGCAGAACAAGCGCAAGATGTAGGGTTTTCTGTACTGCTTGGTGGCGGAGAGAGGATTATCGCTTTTCTAGTATTAGTAGTACTGGCGCCGATTATGGAAGAAATTATTTTCCGTGGCTGGCTTTATGGGAAGCTCAGAACAAAGATGGGAATGTTTAGTGCGATCTTACTCACGTCATTATTATTCGGAATAATGCATTTCCAATGGAATGTAGGAGTTAATGTGTTCTGTTTTTCTGTAGTCGTATGTGGGATGCGAGAGTTCACGGGAACAATTTATGCTGGTATACTGACCCATATGCTCAAGAACGGCGTAGCATTCTTCTTACTATATGTGCTCTAGATACTTTGTGTTTATCAACTGCAAATGAGTTATACAGTGACGTCCTAGGTTCTAGGTAAATTTGACTTTTTAACATAAGTGTGATATAATTAGAGGATAGGGTATTCTCGTAATTTATGGTATAATAGAGGTATTATGAGAATGTCACAATCTTTTATTAAAACTTTGCGTGCAGCACCGAAAGACGAGATAGCGAGAAATGGTGCACTACTCACGCGGGCAGGCTATATTCACAAGGAAATGGCTGGTGTATACGATTACTTGCCGCTGGGGCTAAGAGTACTAGAGAAAATCAAGGCGATTATCCGCGAAGAACTAAACAAAATAGGTGGGCAAGAAGTATTACTTACGACCCTACAGAATCCAGAGCTATGGGAGAGGACTGGCAGATTTTCCGATCAACAAGTAGATATCTGGTTTAAGACCGAGCTTTCTTCGGGTGGCATAGTCGGACTAGCGCCAACCCATGAGGAGCCAATTACCGATTTGATGCGGACCTATATTACGAGTTATAAGGATTTGCCGCTTGCGGTATATCAGTTCCAGACAAAGTTTCGCAACGAAAAGCGCGCAAAGTCGGGAATACTGCGCGGGCGCGAATTCTTGATGAAGGACATGTATTCTTTTCATGCGACGGAAGAAGATCTAGACCGATATTACGCAGAAGTAGAGAAAGCGTATGGCAGAATCTATACAAGACTCGGCCTTACGGAGACATACGAGACTTTTGCGAGTGGCGGAATATTCTCAAAGTATTCTCACGAATATCAGACTTTTCTCAATGTCGGTGAGGATACCGTATATTGCAATGCGGATAAATCAGTCGTCCTGAATAAGGAAGTCTACAATGATGAAGTAATGAGCGACCTAGGCGTCAAGCCGGAAGATTTATCTGAGACCACGGCGGCGGAGGTCGGGAATATCTTCAAACTAAAGTTCAAGTACTCCGAGCCACTGGGACTCCAATTTAACAATGAGGAGAATCGCCCGCAGACAGTATACATGGGGTGCTATGGAATTGGCGTGAGCCGAGTGATGGGGGTCATCGCTGAGAAATTCGCCGACGAAAAGGGTCTCGTCTGGCCGGAACAAATCGCACCATATAAGTATTATTTGGTGGCTATCGGCGAGGCTGGCACTGCGGCCGCGGAAAAATTCTATGATGGGCACGAAGATGAGATAATCTACGATGACCGTGACGCGAGGCCGGGCGAAAAATTTGCCGATGCGGAGCTGATGGGGATTCCTCACCGGATAGTAATATCGGATAAGACTTTAGCCCAAGAGTCCGCCGAAGTGACCGACCGCGCGACGGGCGAAAGTAAGCTCGTGCCTATTGACAAATTGCAACATCTCTTGTAAACTAGTATGGTATTAGGAGGATAGATAATGATTAAGAAAAGTGTTAGTTTAACAGCCGAAGGCAAGAAGGATTTAGAAAAAGAGCTCGATGAGCTGATTAAGAGTCGTCCACTGATTGCTGAGAAAATCGCGACGGCACGGGCTTTTGGCGATTTGTCAGAGAACGAAGAATACAGTTCAGCGCGCAACGAACAAAAAATGGCTGAAAGCCGGATCCTTGAGATTCAGGACATTTTAAAGAATGCCAAAATCATTCGTGGTGGCAGGCGTGAATCAGTGGTACTCGGTGCGACTGTGACGCTCGATATGAACGGAAAAAAAGTAGAATACACCCTAGTCGGTCCGACTGAAGCAAACCCGCTTGAGGGTAAAATTTCCAACGAATCACCGATTGGCAAGGCGATTTTCGGACATAAAGCCGGCGAGACGACAGAGTTTAATGGTAAGACAATTAAAATCATAGAGATAAAATAGGACACGAAAAACCTCCGGACGCAAAAGTCCGGAGGTTTAAGGTGCTAGGGGTTCGTCTAATCAGTCGATTCCATGGACGGCTCTTTTTTTGGCACGTAAGGCTCGAGCGTATTATTGAACCGAAAGATGTCGTTCGTAAAGTAGTCGCTGTTCTTTCCGTCTAGCCAGATGCCGAGGCGCGCAAAGGCGGGAACATAATAGTTCTCGTGCCCCAGATAGTCCGTGGCGAATTCCGAGAAGAAATGCGCACTTAAAAGCTGGCCCGCAATGTGTTCGAAATTGCTATTCTTACGTGACAAGAATAGTGAGAAACTTGCTTCCGGGTTATTAACGTCAGAATCATCATAGAACCCGATGGCTACCGCCCGCATAGAGTTCTCGGAATTAACACAATCAATGATTTCGAGATTACTGCAGAGCTCGGGTGTCAATTCGGAGTAGTCTCTCTGCCCGTAGAATGGTAGTGATACGATACTCGACGAGTAATCACAAGTTTCGTCATTCGACGACTCGCCGGATTGGCCCGCGCTTGTAAAATAGCAGCTAGGCCCCACGTAGAGTGATGCGCCATCTGCGTTCACATAATCGTCGTAATTGCCGTAAACTAGCTCCACAAAAGCGGAATTGAGGCTAAAAATCTTGCGATATTTTATGTCATCGACAAGAAACGGTCTCACTGCATGTAGATAATATTTTGGCATATTGTCAACCATGATGTATCTCCGCCCATGATCTAAATAAGAGCCCTCACCAACGCTGACAACAGTCGACGCGTCGATGTTGGAACAATCAAGTTCGTCAAGCTGTGGCGCTCTGCGGTTTTTGGGATAGGATTTTGGTTTCTCAGAAAGATTCTTTCCCACTAATTTGGCAAGATTTCCAAAAGAAATTGCGGTTCCATCCCACTTGCCAGAAGTATACGCGATGCGTGGCAGCCAAAACTCTGCCTGGTCGCCAGTCTCCGGATAGTCTTCGATGGCGCGGATACGAATCGCATTTTCCGAGCTAGCAATAAGCTTAATATCGCCCGTCTCACCAACTTCATACAGCTCATTCGTGCCATTACTAGAAGAGTTTATAAAGCGCACTTTGTCGCCCGAAATCTTCTGAATAAGCGAACTGCCACCAATGTCGGTGGAGAGAATGTCAAACTTCTTAGTGTCAGTTTGCCGTGGATCGAACCTTACGGTTGAATGATCCTTGAGCGAGGTCATTATGACCACATGATCCAGAATAGCCGCATTGAAAGAGAGGTCGCTGGCCTTTTCTGTGAAAGGCACTGGGTAGGTACGCAGCTTTTCGCCTTTGTGGAAAAGATAGAAGTTGTCGTCATCCGGACTAGTCACCCCCGCGTTCCACGTGGAGAGATAAGTGCCAGAATCATCATGATAGAAGGCTCTATATCCGTAAGGAGCGCAGTCTTTTGGCAAATCTGGCATATACGCCGTCGTTTTGCCGTCTATGACAAGATAGCCACGCCGATTAATGGAAGCAATGTGATTGCCATCGTAGCTCTTAACTGTCTCGCCGTCCCATTTGCCAGCTTGGTAAAATGTGGTCAATACATCCACTTTGAACGACTCTGCGGCAAACTTCACTGTTTCTTCTATAGACTCGGTAGGTTCTTGCTTTGTCGGTTCGCTGGTTGGTGGCGTGTAGGTAAGAGTTGTGATGAGTCCACCAAATAAGAACACCATCAATGTGATTCTAGACATCAGAACCAGATGCTCCTGGGCAGACATTTGCGCCCATCTTTCCCAGAAATCGTCCCAGAAATTTTTCATGAATAATTACCCCCAATTATTAATATTCTATAGGTTTAGACCTATCATATATAATTGTAACATATTTTGGTGAATTTGTCCATCTATGGTATAATAGTTGTTATGATACTGGAAGATTATAGGAACGAACGACTCAGAAAACTCGAGGAGCTGAAGAAGCGCGGGATTAACCCTTATCCATCGAAATCCCATAGAAATACGAAGATACGAGAAGTAGTAGATCATTTTGACGAGAAGCAAGGCCAAGAAGTGTGCGTGACTGGGCGCATCGTGGCGATTCGGTCGTTTGGGAAGTTGGTCTTTTTGAAACTGCGCGACTATACTGGCGAAGTACAGATTTTCATGAAAGCAACAGGCGATGAAACTCCAGATGGTATGCTTGGCGCGAAGGATACAAAATTACTTGATATAGGTGACTTTGTGGAAGCGACTGGTAGAGTTGACAAATCTCAGACTGGGGAGATCTCGGTATTTTGTAATTTTGTACGAATTCTTACCAAGTCACTGCGACCGATGCCGGAGAAGTTCACCAATAAGGAAGAACGCTATCGTCGGCGCTATGTAGATATGAATGTGAATCCTGAAGTGCGAGAGCGGCTAGTCAGACGGTCGCGTTTCTGGCAAGCGACGCGCGATTTCATGAATGCGCATGGGTTTATCGAGATCAATATTCCGGTCCTAGAGCACACTACCGGTGGTGCAGATGCGACACCTTTCGTGACGCACATGAATGCCCTAGACGAAGATTTCTATCTTCGGATTTCACACGAGCTTCCGCTCAAGCGTTTGCTCGGCGGTGGCTTTGAAAAAGTCTATGATATAGGGCCAAGATTTCGGAATGAAGGCGTAGATGACGAGCACTTGCCGGAGCATATCGCCTTTGAAAGTTATGCGGCATATGAAAATTATGAAGATGGCATGAAGCTATACGAAGAAATGATAAAGTATGTGGCGCGGGAAACATGGGGGACGCTAGAATTTCATGTCGGCGGGTTCGACATTAATCTTGATTGTGAATGGCCGAGATATAAATATGCCGATTTGCTCCGCGAGAAGTATGATGTCGACGTGTTTAATCCCGATCGCGAGCAACTTATCAAGATATTACTGGAGAATTGGGATACTAAGGATTTGAAGCGTGATGATTTCCTGAGGAAACTCGAGAACACGACTACGCCGCACCTGATTGATGATGTGTGGAAATTAATACGCAAGACCTCAGCGGGACCATATTGGGTGATCGAGGAGCCGCTTAGCCTTTCTCCGCTCGCGAAGAAGTCGGCCGAGAATCCACTAGTAACGGAGAGATTCCACCCAGTGATTGCAGGGACTGAAATGGGAAATGGCTTCTCTGAGCTAAATGACCCGCTCGACCAATTGGAGAGATTTACCGAGCAACAGGCAGCGCGGGATGCGGGCGACGATGAGGCGCAAATGCTCGATATGGATTTCGTGGAAATGCTAGAATATGGCATGCCGCCAGCTTGTGGCTGGGGGAATTCGGAACGGAATTTCTGGTTACTTGAAGGCGTGCCGGGGCGCGAAGCGGTACCGTTCCCAACGATGAAGAGGGGATAATAAATAAGGCCCGGATGGGTCTTATTTATTATTACGCTACGATAGTGCCTGCCGGGGCTGCGCTATGGATAGACCAAGCCCTACTCCAATTCCGCGCTGGTTTCCTAGACAGGATAATTTTCACAACATTTCACCCAATCCTACGACAAATACAGTGTTGTCTCCGGATGGGGAAATGTTGTAAAAATTATATGGGTTCGTCAAAGGCGCAGAATTGGAGCAGATGCTTGGTCTTCGGAAATGTTCTCGGCTAGGATTTGGCGAGGCAGCGTACTGAACAGCCGAGCCTGCGGTAGTCGTAGCCCGCGGAATTCACGTGCGACGAAGTGAAGAACAAGTTGTAGGCGCCAGTACCGGACTTAGAAGTAGAGGACCAATAGCGGCCGTACGAACCACCATTGTAGAACGCCGAACTGAGGTAGTTGCCGGCGAGCAGGAAGCCTGGCGTCGTGCCTGGGCCAGCGTTATTGTAGAAGTTTGCCGTTGACTCGGAATAGCCATCAGCTAAGCTGGACTGGCCAGTTTCTGCGAGAATCATTTGATAGAAGTCACCACCAGTGTATCCACCGCTATCTCGGGATACTCCTTCAGTTGTAGCAGTTGGCAGCATCCAACCTTTTGGACAGATAGAGCTTGTTGCGTTTACGCCATCACCATCTATACTTGCTCCGGTCCCTGCCGTCGCAGCGTTGTAGGAGTAGTAGGAATAGCATGGGGTGTTTTGGCCGGAAGCACCACAGTTAGTAGTATTTCCAGAATTATAGACATAACCCTTCTCCTCAGTATCGCTTGAGAACCCGGTTGTACTGGAGGTTGGCAAGATGAAGTTTTCCGTTACATCCGAATCGGCAGGAGTGATAGTCGTGCCGCCAGGGAGATCTAGATTCGTCGTCATCCAGACTTTGTTATCGGCGAGTTTCGCGACAGTGTAGGACTTAGTTACGCCACCACGGGAGTCGGTAAGAGTGGTAGAAGTACCGACTGGGGTGTTCGCGGCGATGGCGGGGGAGATTTCCTGCATAGTGGAGATGTCGGTGATGTCACGATCCTCGAAGAGGCATCGGACAGCGTACCCATATCTGCGACTATAGCTTTGAGATGAAAATATGCGTGTCTTGCGAAAGTTCAAGTAATAGGCCTCATCAACGGAGCTAGACGTAGAAGTCCAGTATAGGCCGTCTATGCCGCCCACGTATATTTCTGTTCCGTTATTGGCGCCACCAAGTAAGAAATTGGGCACTGTGCCTGGTCCCGCATTATTATAAAAGTTCGTTCCAGTCGTAGCTGAGTTGTCGAGATAATTGGATTCCAAGTTTGCGCCATATGCTGTAGCGAGTGCGTAAAAGTCACCAGTTTTCCAGTTATTATCAGATTCAACGGGGGCGTTACTCGTTGTGGCGGTTGGCAGTCTCCAACCTTTCGGACAAATTGAGCTAGAGGCATTGTAACCATCACTGGTTATATTTACGCTAGTTCCGGCTGTGGCGGCCACATAGGAATAGTATGAATAGCAACCGTTTACGCAATTGGAGGTTTCATTATCTGTATTATAAACATAGGCTATAGTATTATCAGAAAACCCTTCAAAGTTGGATACGGGGAGAGTGTAGTTTCCCGTTACGTCAGAATCGTCTGGGGTCACCGTGGTGCCGCCGGCGAGGTTGAGGTTCTCCACCATCCAGTATTTACCATCAGCGAGTTTGGCGATTTTGTAAGATTGGTTGTCACGCTTGTCGTAAGCAACAAAAGTATTGCCGACATTGGGTAGTAAGTCTGCTATCATAGTTGGAGTTAAGTCTTGCATGTAGACTTTTTGGTTGGAATCGGCGAAGTTGGGGTGGACGAGAGTATATTTTACCTGTCCAGTATAAGTATCGGCAGCTTGATAAGGAATCACACCTACAGCATAGGTAGTAGAAATCTTGGAGAAGCCAGTAAGACTAATGTTGTTTGTAAAAGTGGCAACTTTGGTATTGGTACTCGGAATCTTATGGTTAGAAGCGAAGGAGCCTTCGGAGTCGGAGACGATGGTCGGGACAAATTCACTAGAGACAGCGGAGAGACGCATCGCCCATTGAGACTGACTAACTGGGTTGCCACTTGTCTCTGGGATGTCAGTGCCAGTAGGGATGATTTCGCCGGTGGTGGTGCCGGTTAAGTTGGTATTGCCTTCGGTTCCATTACCATAGCCTACGGCATAAATGCTATAACCATTGATATCATTACAAGCGACGGAGATGGTAGATTCACCAATATTCTGGTCTACCATACCGCCGACTAGCTCGACAGAGTGGCTATCAGCACCAGAGATAGTCATAGCGCAAGATTCAGAGACTTTGACAGAAGCAGAGACGCTGTTCTGGTCTAAAGCAGTGGAAGTATGGGAAGACAGGACATAAGCGGACGTAATGGTAAGAAATGCAGTAATAAGAAGCGGCAAGAAGATGCGTGCTTCTTTTAAGATTTGTTTGGTGTTGGTTTGATGTATGGCCTTCATGGATTCCTTTCGCTTTCTCTCTTTGATTAATATGAAGGCGCTTTATTAGAATCTAAATATTTCAAGACATAATACAGCGCCATAAGGTGTTCAATCAAACTACACAAAATGGCGTTTGTCCTTATGACGCTGTTTTCACCGCCATTTTGTGCTAAATTGTCTGATTGAACAATTTAATTGTATCGCATTTTTAGCATTTGTGCAATATTTTTTTATAATATTGCTGTTATTGTGTGATAATGTCGCGAATGGATTGTTGCGAGAAAATGTCGCAATCTAGTTCATAATTTAATATATGAAGAAAATAACATTGTCAATGAAAGAACAAGAAAAATTAGCGATTGTCCTCCATCATCCATAAATATATTCGAATTATGGCTAAACCAATCAAAAAACCTTGGCGGGAACGAATCCAAACCAAGGTGCTGTATCTTTATTTTATCTCATTCACATAGTAATGTCAAGAACTTTTTATGAATTTTTTCGATAATAGGCTTCAACTACTTCCGTATCTCTAATAACCTGAGTAGAGCTAGATTTTGCGGATAGCGCTTGAGTTAACCTATCATCAAAACCAACATATACAACCTTTTTGCCTTCACTTTTTGCTAATAAAATTGCCGGGATTAAATCTGTATCCGAACTGGCCAATATAATTCTATCTACTTCATCTTTCAGGGCATCGCGGACAATACCAACTGCTAGTCCGACATCGACACCTTTTTCTTGAAAGCGATAATCTTTGCTTCCACAATTCTTGCATATATCACTATCGCGGATTTTGAGTTTTCCAACTTCTATGTAATCGATGCTCTGTGAACTCAACGAATTTCTTATACGCCTCAAGTTGTCCGAAAATCGAATAGACTTATTTAAAACTTCTTCACCCAAATCGTAGCGTCTTTTAATCTTTGTTACACCATAGAATCTTATTTGTAAGCCTTCCCCGGGGAAGATACCCTCGAACAAAGATCTGATATCTATTGAAGTAAGTTCTTGTTTATCCTCGATTATTCCTTTTTCGATCAGAATGTCAGCCGCTTTGTAGAGGAAGTTTTGGCCATCAATATAAACAATATTTCTCATATGCTCATTATATCATGAAAAGCAAGATTTTTAGGGCATGATTACTGGCACATCTGCTGGATAGCACCAATTCCTTCGGCCGATAATTCTATGGTTTCCTTAGAGTCACGAACGAACGATAATTGACTTATGAGTAGCTTTTATCTACTTGTTATTATTACGCAATAATGTAGCGAATGGATTGTTGCGAGAAAATGTCGTTTTGACTTATGTCGGCCGAGAGGGTATAATGGGTAGTATGGCGGAATTTAAGCTAGTGTCAAAATACCAGCCGACTGGCGACCAGCCGAATGCGATTCGGCAGCTTGTTGATGGCCTAAAATCCGGCGAGAAGGAGCAGACTTTGCTCGGTGTGACTGGATCGGGAAAAACTTTCACCATGGCGAATATTATTCAAGAGGTCCAGAAGCCGACTTTGATTCTGGCGCACAATAAGACTTTGGCCGCACAACTTTACTCGGAGATGAGAGAATTCTTTCCGGACAACGAAGTACATTATTTCGTGTCATATTTCGACTACTATCAGCCAGAAGCATACATTGCGTCGACGGATACGTATATCGAAAAAGATTCTGCGATTAATGACGAAATTGATCGCTTGCGACATGGCGCGACCGAGGCGCTTCTGACGCGAAACGATGTGATTGTCGTTTCTAGCGTTTCATGTATTTATGGCATTGGTTCGCCAGAACATTATGCGGAGATGTCTCTTCCGATGTGGCGAACACTAAGCGGATGGAGCGAACGGGAAACATCTGATGCTCCAATATCTCAGCTTGATTTCGTCAAGTCGCTAGTCTCGATGCAATATCATCGTAACGATTTGGCATTTGAGCGTGGCAATTTTCGCGTGATGGGAGATACTATTGACTTATTCCCAGCAAATGGCGAGTATGCTTACCGATTTGAGTTTGGGTTCGATACGCTAGAAGAAGTGAAGATCGTCGATCCGCTAACCTTCGAGATACGCGAACGGCCGGATCATATTCATATTTTCCCAAATACACATTACGCGACGCCGATGGATCAGCTCGAAAAAGCTTTAGTCACAATTCGAGCAGAATATGAGCAGCGCCTTAAGTATTTCGAAAAACATGAGAAATACTTGGAAGCACAGAGACTAAGCCAGCGCACGAAATACGATATGGAGATGCTGAAAGAAACTGGTTTTGTCAAGGGTATCGAGAACTATTCGCGCCACCTGGATGGCAGAAAAGCTGGCGAGCCGCCCGCTACGCTGCTTGATTTCTTCCCGGAAGACTTTTTGCTAATCGTAGATGAATCGCACATGACCCTGCCACAAGTGCGCGGAATGTATAACGGTGATCATGCGAGAAAACTTAACCTTGTAGAGTATGGTTTTCGTTTGCCAAGTGCACTAGATAATCGACCACTTACATTTGGCGAGTTCCAGAAAAAAGTCAATCAGGCGATTTATGTCTCTGCGACACCAGGAGAATACGAGCTCGAACATAGTCCGGAACCAGCACAGCAGGTGATTCGCCCAACTGGGCTACTTGATCCGGAAATAGAAGTGCGCGGTAGCGAAGGGCAGATCGACGACCTCATGGAGGAGATTGACAAGCGTATCGCCAAGGGGCAGAGAACGCTCATTACTACGCTCACCAAAAGGATGGCCGAAGATCTGACGGACCACTTAAAAGAACGCGGGGTCAAGACGGCATATATTCACTCCGATGTCGATACCTTAGAACGCGGAGATATTTTGAGGGACCTACGCGAGGGGGTCTATGATGTGCTTGTCGGAATCAATCTCTTGCGCGAGGGACTAGATTTGCCAGAGGTGTCACTTGTAGCGATTCTAGACGCCGATAAGGAAGGGTTTTTAAGAAGCGAATCGGCATTGATTCAAACTATCGGGCGCGCCGCACGTCACGTAGAAGGAAAAGTCATAATGTACGCCGACTTCATCACGGAGAGTATGGAGAAAGCGATTAGCGAAACCAATCGGCGCCGCGAAATCCAAAAAGAATATAACGAAAAACACGGAATCACGCCGACTTCTGTAAAGAAAGAAATCTCTCTGGGGCTGCGGGCAATCATCCCAGAAAAGGAAGTGGAAAACAAACTAGATATTCGTAAAATTCCAAAAGATGAGCTGCCCGGACTGATTAAAACCCTACAATCAGAGATGCAGCTTGCTGCGGCGAATCTTGATTTCGAACAGGCAGCCGCAATTAGGGACGAGATTAACAAAATCAAAGAAGTTATGTTATAATAATAGTATGGTTGTCGTGGGCTACTCTGGACTAAATAGAATTAGACGGCGAATTAGAGCATGCGATTATTTGTGCGTGGCAGAGCTTTATCTTCAAAGTAATTTTCTACTAAAATATCCCTTAAGTATTAAGGACATAAAGCCACGTATTTTGGGGCACTGGGGAACGTGCCACGGAATCAATGTCGCGTATGCTAATTTGCGTGCGAGATACTGTAATGATCCCAATTTCAGCTTTGTCCTTGGGCCCGGGCACGGATTTCCGGCCCTGAATGCTAACTTATTCGTAGATGGAACCTTGCTCGAGATAGATAAAAACGCAACGCCGGACGCTAAAGGAATCGCCTATCTGTGCCGCAACTTTTCTTGGCCGGATGGATTCCCGTCGCATGCTAGCCCAATGACGCCCGGCGTGATCACGGAGGGAGGAGAACTGGGCTACGCGCTAGCGAATGCCCACGGAGCGGCGCTAGGCCACCCGGAAAAAACTATTGCTGTGCTGATTGGCGATGGCGAACTCGAAACTGCTACAGCTATAGACTCATTAAACTTACGAAATTTACTGAGTGGCAAAAAGAATGGCACGATTTTGCCGTTCCTACATCTCAATGGCTACAAAATTTCTGCGCCATCTATATATGCGCGCAAATCAGAACGAGAGCTAAATGAAATGATTCGTGGATTTGGATACACGCCAGTCTGGATACATGGCGACGCACCAGAAGATTTTCAGAATGCCCTGCGCGAGAAGGCAGAGAGTCCGTTTTATATTCTTGAAACTGAAAAAGGTGCGACTGGACCAAACCGCGGATACTTATCGCATCAGATTCCACTGAAGAATCCGGCCGAAAACATTAAAGAGCTAGAAAAACTTGAAGAATGGATGCGATCATATAAGTTCGAGCAAGTCTGGAACAAGGAAGAAGGGTTTAAAATATGACAGCTAAAAAAGTAGATATGGAGAAATTATACTCACCTGCGGTACGTGTTGGTAGTTTACTCGCTAAGACTTTTGAGGAAGACCCGCACTTTTATTTCTTCTCACCAGACGAAACAACATCCAATAAATTCGACAAAATATTCAAAGTAGAAAAACGCGCTTGGGGGCTACCATATGATGAGGAAGACTTGCCCTCGGGCGAAGATGGCAGAATCGTCGAGATGTTATCCGAAAATGTGTTATTTTCCGTAATGACGGGACATCTTATGAGCGGCGAGAAAGCGATGATGGGAAGCTATGAAGCCTTTTTTCCAATTATCACTTCTCAGATTTTACAGCAAATGAAATTCATTAAGCAGAGTAAGGCTTGCGCTTGGCGGGATGACCTGCCGGCCGTAAATCTATTATCTACGTCGACTTGTTGGCGACAGGATCATAATGGTTTTACACATCAATCGCCGGCAATGATTTCGACTTTGCTAGCTGTACCGTCGAATCTCGCGAATTGCTATTTTCCGATTGATGATGTTGTTGCGGAGGTAGTTTACAAAGAGATGCTAGCATCAAAGAATGTTGTGAATTTGACAACATTCAATAAAAACCCTGCGCCGAGATTCATGAACTCTGAGGCAGCGGAAAGACAGCTGGCAGAGGGCGGAGCGATTATCTTGGATGAATACTCTGATGAAGATCCAGATTTTGTCCTTACGGCGGCTGGCGATTTAGTCTCACGTGAGATGCTACTTGCGATGGAAATATTGCGGGAGGATGTGCCTGGTCTGAGGCTACGCCTAGTTAGCGTAGGTGCTTTATCATATCGTGCGATTGGGACTACCGACAATAAGCTTTCGAAATCGCACTTTGATAAACTCTTCACGAAAGACAAACCAATACTAGGTATCTTTCATGGCTATCCGGAGACTTTTCAGACAATTCTTGAAAGTTATACGGATAGGAAAAGAATGCGTGTACATGGCTTCAATGAAGAAGGCTCGACGACGACTCCTTTTGAAATGTTACGACGAAATGCTGCGAGTCGGTACGATCTCGCGATTGATGTCGCGCGAGTTTTAAAAAGAAATGATCTAGTTGAGAAGTATAGTAAAATCATGACCGACAACCATACTTATGCTTTGAGATTTGGCAAAGATATGTTATAATATATTATATGGAATTATTTATTTTAATAATCTGTCTCGGAATTTTCGCTGAGACAACTGCTTTAACACTGCGTAAAGTCAAGCCAGTCGCAAGTGGAAAGCGCAAAATCTACGTAGATACCTCTGCGTTAATAGATGGAAGAATACTAAATGTGGCGCGAAGTGGCTTTATTGACGGCGATTTAATAATATTAAAAAGCGTGTTGCTAGAATTACAACTCTTGGCGGACGGAAAAGATGCTGAAAAAAGAAATCGCGCAAGAGCGGGGCTCGAAGTCGCTGCGGAGCTTGAGCGTGTCATAAATATTAATACCGAAATCGCCGAAGATACAAGTGGGATACGGAAGGTAGACGAAGCGCTTCTGAAACTGGCGAAGGATAACAAAGCTGCAATCCTAACAATTGATTACAACCTGATTAAAGTCGCTGAAGCGGAAAAAATTCAGACGCTTAATATCAACGACCTAGCACTCGCAACAAGAACAGAATTCTTACCTGGAGAGAAAGTAAAAATCAGAATTATGGAGAAGGGTGCCAACAAGGGACAGGGTGTCGGGCATATGAATGACGGAACAATGGTAGTCGTAGATAATGCCGCAAGTAAGATTGGTAGAGAAGTGCAGGTAGAGCTCATGAAACTATACGAAACATCTGCCGGCAAAATGATTTTTGCTAGACTCGCGAAGAAAAACTCTTAAACAAAGCTGTTTGTTCACAAAATACATGAGCTACATCGCAAGGTAGTATTTAGTCTAGACTAATCGGACTCGGTCTTAGTGCGAGTGGGGGTTAAAGTCAACTCACTGGTTGCGGTATAGTCCGATTCGTCCGTCACAACAAGTTTTACAGACGATTCAGTCCCATCAATAGTGTAACTTAGAGTGACACGATTGCCACTTACGGCAGCGCCGCCCGGGACTTCTTTGCCGTCTACGTAGAGGGTGGCGCCCTTAAGGTTATATGTACCTTTGGTTACTGTGGCGAAAAGCCTATTTTGACTGCTACTCAAAGACACCTGTGGTGGAGTATAAGTACAATTATCGGTCAAATCACGGTTATATGGCTCAGGCACGTCGTAGGTCGGCTCCTCAGTGATTGGATCTATTATCTTCGTTACCTCAACCTGAATCTTGTAGGCCTCCGGCGTACACGCAGCTGCGAGTGCGTGGGTATAGCGGTTAAATGTCATGGTCTCTTTTGTCACGCCAGAGTTCTTCTCCGCGTCGAACCAGCTTGGCCAGATATCCGTATGGCCATTGACAGTCAGAGTCTTAATACCGGACGGGCGGACTGGCTCATCGCCCGAGTTCCATTTACCATCTGGCTCGTAGACTTCCTTATGGACACGCTCCATGTAAGTACCAACAATATTGCGTGGGACAGCATTGGAGTTGGATGACAAACCAGATCCATCATGATTACCATTCCAAACAAAAGTAGAGAGCGCAGTAGAGTAGCTTTCGATAAGTGAGTCCTTGGTCTCGGCGGCGTTTGCAGTTGTAGTAGTACCGGTCTTGGTCGCGGTCCAGACACCCGGTACAACGTAGCCAAAGCTCTGCGAGCCGCCTGCAGCATAGATGCCGAAGCGGGCACCGCCATCGCTCAAGATGTCAGAAATCATGTAAGCCACCTGCTCATCAACAACACGCGTGGCTGGAGAGTCGGTCCACTGCTTAATGACATCACCAGATGCGTTCTTGACTTCTAGAATGTATGCCAAGTCCTTATATGAACCACCGCGGGCAATGGACGCATAAGCGTTCGCATGCTCAACCATGCGGACATTGCAGCCGGAGCCAATTGCGATTGACAGGCCATAATTGGAACGGTTTTCACAATACGAAGTATCACCGAGCGCGTGTGCGATTTCTAGAGAATTATCGATACCATTAATATAGAGCGCTTTAACTGCGGCGATGTTAAGAGAGTGGCCCAGAGAGAACCGAATAGTAACATCACCATAATAGGTATTCGTAGCATTAGTCATTGTACAGCGACCAGAGGCACCAGCACAGTAGAGAGAGTCAATATTCTCGTCCTTCAAAACGGAGCCTGGGCCATAGTTAATGCCTTTGCGTTCCATAAATAGCGGCGTATAGTCTAGAATCGGCTTGATTGAAGAACCTGGCTCGATCAGGGCATCAGAGGCAACATTAAATTCGCCATATTCGGAGCCGAAGAAATCGACCGAGCCTACCATAGCGATAATTTGGGAGGTCTCCACATCGACGGAAACCAGTGCCGCATTATCGGAATCATTCATGTAAGAATATTCCATACCCGTAGCAATCGCCTCTTCGGCAATTTTCTGCGCACGATAGTCGATAGTGGTAGTAATAGTCCATCCGCCAGCACGCATAGTCGAAATACCGTATTCATCTTCGAGTTGCTGCTTTACCTCTAGCACGAAGTGAGGAGCAAGCATCCCGGCGTACTGATTAGATTCTGGCTTGATAGTGTCTAGAATCGCGACTTGCTTCGCAGCTTCGGCCTCGTCTTTCGTAATGTAGCCCATTTCCGCCATTACATCAAGTGTATGCTGTTGACGCCACAGCAATTGCTCGTGTCCGTAGACATTGTATGGATTAAACACGCCTGGGTTGTTTGGAATAGATGCTAAGAGAGCCGATTCCGCCAAAGTTAGATCTTTGGCAGATTTACCAAAATATGTTTGTGCGGCCGACTCGACACCGTTGCGACGCCCACCATAAGGTGACTGATTGAGATACATTGTGATAATCTCGTCTTTTGAATACATACGCTCTAGCTCAATAGCAAGGATTAGCTCTTTAATCTTGCGGGTCAGACCGCCACGGTTGGCACTCTGTGCTTCATCGGCGAAGTAAACTTGCTTAATAAGCTGCTGGGTTAGCGTCGAGCCGCCCTGTACACCATGACCAGTGACGGTCGAAATTGTAGCACGAATAAGCCCGATTGGGTCGACACCAATATGGTTGTAAAAATTCCGATCCTCAATAGCAACGGTGGCCTGATACATATATGGAGAAATCTCGTCTTGTCCTACGACGAGGCGATAATTGTCACTACCGGTATCTTTCCATAGGACTACGCCATTACGATCTAGATAAGTATTGACTGTCTCAGAAATGGTCATTTCGTCAAGACGAATCTCATCGAGGTCCTTTTTGTAATAGAGAAATAGACCACCAATGCCAATTACTAAGAGCAAGAATAGTACGCCGATAACTTTTAGGATCGTCTTCTGACCGCGCCAAGAAAACCACCATTTGAAAACACGTTTTGGATGGAGCCTAGCAAAGAAACGCTTAACTGGCTGCTTCGGGAGTGTGGCCAAATCTTCCGCCTTGCGGCGAGCTTCTGCTTCTTTACGTGCCTTGCGACGAGCTGTAAAATTAGCATAGGTCTTCTTTTTGGATTTTTTATCTTGTTTTTGCTCTTTGGATGAATCTTTTTTCATTTCTTTATTGCTTTCTATTGTTGGTTCCTTGTCGTCAGTTAACAAGTCACTCGGCGGATTCTCGATTGCCACCTTCTCGCTTAGACTGTCGCTAAGGTAACTCGGGGCAACAGAGTTATTAAATTCAGTAAAGTCATTATTTACTTCGGATGTTACTTGTTCTAGAATTTCACTTTGTGGCTCTCGTGATGATTTCTCGCGAGATTTTTTGTGATTTGGATTTTGAGGCAAAATAATGTCTGCTTCGTCTTTTTTCATATATATTATTATAGCATAAAATGTTTTTAATACGAAATTTGACATAATAAATAACACGGGCGTGTTATAATGATAAATATATGAAGAAGTTCAAATTTCAATCGGTGGTAAAACTTGCGAATATGAAGCTATCGGTAAAATCTGCAGCGATTGTGCTCGCCTCTTCAACACTCTTGTCTGCACTACTTGGCATTTTTCGCGACCGTCTTTTGAATTCTTATTACCTCGGTACTTATCCTACCGGAATTGACGCATACACAGCGGCTTTTACGATTCCAGATTTTATGTTTTTTATCCTCACGAGTGGCGCTTTGTCGGTGTCTTTTATTCCGGTCTTTAATCAGAGGCTTGCGAGCGGTAATAAAAAATCAGCCTGGGAGCTATCATCTTCGCTACTCAATTTGTTGGCACTTCTAACCATGATTACGAGTGTACTGATCATGATTTTTGCCGATCCATTGATTCGTTATGTGGTGTCGCCTGGGCTAGACGAGTCTGGTATGATTCTTGCCATCAATATGACACGCGTGATTGCGATTAATCCTTTTCTATTCTCGATCACAACGGTACTCACTTCAATTCAGCAAGCCGTAAGAAGATTCGTTTTCTACGCTTTTGCGCCCGCTGTATATAATATAGGCATCATCATTGGCATCACTTGGTTTACCGGTGGGATAAATCTATTCGGTATACAGATATTCGAAGGAGGAATTATGGGGGTAGCGATTGGCGTGATTTTAGGCGCAATCTTGCAGCTGATAGTTTCGCTCATCGGAATGTTTGGACTTGGGTTTGATTACGATTTCAAGATTTATTGGAAAAATCAAGGTTTTAGAACAATCCTAAAATTATTACCACCGCGTTCGCTGGACCAGGGGATTGACTACGCCAATTCAATCGTAGGAACGAATTTGTCCTCCCGCATGGGCGCTGGTGCCGTACGTTCTTTTGATCAAGCAACGAGTCTCCAGGCGATGCCAGTAAATCTAATCGGTGTCGCGATCTCAACGGCATTTTTTCCGAAACTGACTGAAGAGCTTGGGCAAGGCGACAAATCAGAGTTCTACAAGACATTTCGCCAAGCACTCAGAATGATTACTTGGATTGCGCTCCCGGTATCCATTATTGCCTTTTTCGCACGCGGATATGTGACGAGCTTTATCTCCAACATCGGGAACAACGACCAGAACGGAACAATCGCATCAATCCTCGGCACTCTATGTGTCGCAATCTTTGCGCGAAGCGTATTTCACATCGCTTCGCGTGGATTCTATGCTTTTCAAGATACAAAGACGCCGTTTCGCGTATCGATTGTCGCGATTGGCGCAACAATCGGGCTAATGGTACTTTTCTCGGCTATCGGTTGGGGCGTTGATGGGCTAGGCCTTGCGCAGTCAATTGGCGCGATGTTCGAAATAATAATATTGCTTTCGATTTTACAAAAAAGGTCGGGCGGTGTAGCGCTGGACAAGAGCTTTTGGAAAGCATTTTCAAGGATGCTTATTGCGACTTTTATTACTGGCTGCGCGGCTTTCTCGCTGACGAAATTTATCCCGCTGATGGCGACAGACAACTCTCTTGTGATTACCGTGCCGAAGTTCGCCCTTATCGCGGGAATATCAATTATAGTGTATATTATAGCGAGCTATTTCCTGAATCTTGACGAAGTGAAGCCGATTATGAACTATCTGAAGAAAATTCTCTTTAAAAACGCGAAATAACTGATATAATATAAATATGGAAGTAAACTGCGAAACAATTAAACATTTGGCTGAATTGTCAAATTTCTCGATAAATGACGCCGAAATTAAATCACTCGAGAATGATTTGGGGAATATTATAAAATATATTTCACAGCTAGACGAGCTAGATACGGAAGGGGTGGAGCCAACTTACCAAGTATTCGAAATGGAAAATGTCTGGCGCGATGATGAAATATTACCACAAGACGCAAATAGAGAGCAGCTGCTTGCTATGACTAAAGAAGAAAAAGATCATCAAATAAAAGTACCAAAGGTATTATAATATGAAGTTAGCAAATAAGACAGTAACAGCAACCAGATTAGTAAAAGATGCGCTCGAGAAAGCGAAACATTTTGCGGACTATAATATTTTTACTTTCTTGAACGAAGAAGGAGCGCTTAAGAAGGCCGCGGAGATAGATGCAAAAATTGCACGCGGAGAAGACGCAGGAAAATTAGCTGGCGTGACTTACGCAATAAAAGATAATTTCTTAAGTCCAGACGGAGACACGACGGCATCGGCCCACATTTTGGAGGGATGTTTGTCACCGGTCACCGCGACGGCAGTTGAGAAGCTCGAAGCAGAAGGCGCTATCATGATTGGCCGGACGAACCTAGACGCCTTTGCGCATGGCTCGTCGACAGAGAATTCATACTTTGGACCATCTCACAACGCGAAAGATTTTGAGCGGGTGCCGGGTGGCTCGAGCGGTGGTTCTGCGGTAGCAGTAGCGCTAGACATCGTAGATTTTGCCACCGGTACTGACACCGGAGGCTCGATTCGGCAGCCAGCGTCATTCAACGGTGTTTATGGGTTCAAGCCAACCTACGGAACCATCTCGCGATACGGGGTAGTCGCAATGGCCTCATCGCTCGATTGCATCGGCTTTTTTACTAAAACTCCAGAAGACATGGACCTATTAATGTCAATTGCATCTGGTCGTGACACAAAAGACATGACAACTTTGCCGGATTATTATAATACTACTGCACCACGGAAGGTAAAGAAAATTGGCGTAATTCGTGATTTTGACAACGATGTGGTTGATGCAGAAATCCGCGAAGCTCTCAAAAAGAAATGCGAAGAGCTAAAAACCCGAGGATATGAGATAGTAGAGCTCTCAATGCCAACACTAAAGTATGCTTTGCCAGCATATTATATTATTCAGCCAGCAGAAGTAACATCGAATCTATCGCGTTATGACGGAGTGCGATATGGGTTCCGTTCAGACAAAACAACCGATCTGGGTAGTCTATATGAAAAGACTCGCGAGGAGGGCTTTATGCCGGAAAATAAGCGTAGAATCATGATTGGTAATTTCGTATTGTCGAGTGGTTTTTATGACGCATATTTCTTAAAAGCGGCTAAGGCGCGGACTCTGATTATTGAGGAGTACGCCAGGGCTTTTTCAGAGTGTGATTTCATCTTGATGCCGGTATCACCAAATCCCGCCTTCAAGCTAGGGGAAAAGGTCGACGACCCGGTCGCAATGTATCTAGAAGACCTGATGAGCGTATCTGTGAATTTGGCTGGGCTTCCGGGCTTATCCATTCCAGTGGGAGAAACAAAGAATGGCCTCCCGATTGGGCTGCAGCTCGTAGGGCCAAGGCGCAGTGACAGACAGCTAATAGAATTCTCGAAGGAGCTGGCATAATGACATATTTTGTTTATTTTGTCAAGAGGGAGAAATAATGGACGGCGGGGTCGTAACCTTTATTGTGGCAGTAATCATCGTGGCCATTCTCGTGGTTGTTGCGATGATGCTGACCGGGAAGCGTACACATCAATTTAATGTCGAAGAATACCAGACGCGATTTTTGAAAATAGAGAACAAGCTAAATAAAGAGAATCCTTCTACTTTCGCGATGACGGTAATTAACGCAGACAAACTACTTGATAAGGCACTGCTTGAGATGGGGGTGCCCGGCAAGACAATGGGGGAGAGGCTAAAAAAGTGTGGTGATAAGTTTGATGATATCAACGCAGTATGGCGAGCACATAAGCTGAGAAACGCTATCGCGCATGAGGATGATTTAGATATAACATATCGCCAAGCAAGTGGGGCGCTGACTATCTATAAACAGGCTTTGAAAGATTTAGGAGCTATTTGAAAGGAGCAAAATGAAATATATACCGACAATTGGGATTGAATGTCACGTACAATTATCGACCAAAACGAAATTATTTTCCGAAGTAGATAATGACGCAAGGGGGAAGGAACCAAACTCTTGCGTATCGCCAGTGGATTATGCTTTGCCTGGGATGTTGCCACGGCTGAATGGAGAAGCAATCAAATTCGCAATCCGAGCAGGAAAGACTATGAACTGCGAAATTAACCGGGAGTCTCGGTTTGACAGAAAACACTATTTCTATCCAGATTCCCCGAAGGGATATCAGATTACACAATTCTACCATCCGATTCTCGGTGCTGGGTGGGTGGATTTGCCGTCTGGCGCACGAGTGCGGATAAACCATGCGCATCTAGAAGGGGATGCGGCGAAACTCACGCATTTTGATAACTACTCGCTAGTGGATTTGAACCGCGTAGATACGCCACTAATCGAAATCGTAAGCGAGCCGGATATTCACTCGGCCAAGGATGCGCACGACTATTGTAAAGCGCTCTGGAGACTAATGTGCTACGCCGAAGTGACTAATGGTGACCTGTATTACGGCAACATGAGATTTGACATCAATACTTCTGTGGCGCCAGAGGGGTCAGACACGCTCGGCACAAGGACGGAAGTGAAGAATCTGAATTCATTCCGGAGTGTAGAGCGGGCGGTAGAATACGAGATAAAGCGGCAGACGAAGCTTCTCGAGGCGGGCGAAAAAGTCGTCCAAGAGACACGCGGTTGGAATGACGCGACTGGTGAGACTACTGGGCAGCGCTCTAAAGAAGAAGCAAAAGATTACCGCTACATGCCAGAACCAGATATCCCACCGATTAACCTGTCGGAGGAATTTGTCGAGGCGGAACTCGCCAAGATGCCGCTATTGCCAGCAGATTATCGCAAGAAGTTTGCTGGCATGATAGCGGACGATACTTTGGAAGTACTACTAGATTATCCGGCGCTGATGCGGAAGCTGGGAGAAGTGAACGAGTCGGCTGTGAAGTTAGTATCGAACTTGTTTGCCTCGGTGCTACTCGCTGAGGAGAAGTCAGCAGAATACCTCAACGACTTACCGACTGCGGCACAACTAAATGAGCTTGCAAAAATGAATACTGCGAGAGAACTTTCCTCTACGGCCACGAAAGAAGTGTTTATGCGTTTCTTTGACCCGCAAATGCGGGGAAAGGACGCAAAAATTATCGCCAAGGAGCTCGGTGTAGTACAAGAGAACGACCTTGGTGCGCTCGAGGCGATTGTAGATACGGTATTAGCCAAGCCGGAAACACAAAAAGCCCAAGCGGATTTCCGTGCTGGGGAAGAAAAGGTGATTGGGTTCCTGGTAGGGCAAGTAATGAAGGAGTCCCATGGCAAAGCGAATCCATCAGCAGTACAGGAAATCCTAAGAGCGAAGCTTAAGGCGTAGGACTAGGTTATGAGATAATACAACCCCTTGACATCGGGTGGGGGGTATGTTATAATTATATGGATTTGGCGACTAGTCAAATAGATTGCTTAAAATGTGCTTAGAAAGGGGGTATCTATGTTTGTAGTAGAAAATTGGGCGTGGCCTCAGTGGACTGTGATCATCTCGTCTCTTATAACTATCTCGCTCGGGATAGGTTTCCATGGCAAGAAAACGACTACGACTCGGAGCGTCGGTGCTAGTTTTATCGCTATTCCAATTATGGTGGCAATCTTGGCTTTTGGTGGTTTCTTTGCATGAAAGGATGTGATATTCTATGGTGGAGAAGACATGGTGGCAATGGGTTATTCAGGTTATCATTTCAGTGATACTGTTTCTGTCGTATGGAAAGACGAACGAGAAGGAGTTTAAGTCAGAACATCCTATCGCTATCTTGATCATATGGATAGTAGTATACGTCGTCTTTAATGCGTACGTAAACCTAGTGAGAGATGGCATTCTGTAAGCACAACAAATTGTACCTTAGGAGGAATATGTTATAATCGTTGAAGTCAAGCAGGGACAGGATATTCTGAAGTCCGGCGCGAATTTCTCCGAAATTTGTCGCGGTATGGAAGCTTCGAGTAAACTGATCGTTTTGTTTTGAAGGAGGTAGATATCATGAATATCGTCAGAGTGAACGGTAAGCGTATCAACATCCCGAACGGTCATTCCGTGAGTATCATCAACGGCGACGTGTTTGTCGATGGTCGGCGCTATACCGAAAACGAAAATCTGAAGCAGGTCAATATCGTCATTGAGGGCAGTTGCGATTCGCTCCGGGTATATTCCTGCAATCAGGTTGAAGTCAAAGGCGATGTCCGCGGTGTTCTGGAAGCTGGCGGCAGCGTTATTGTCCACGGCAACGCGCATAATAAGGTGGATGCCGGTGGTGATATCCACTGCGGAGACGTCGGAGGCGACGTTGACGCTGGCGGAAGTGTAACCTGCGGAATTGTTTCCGGCTCTATCGACGCTGGCGGACCTGTTATTCGCCGATGATCCTACAACCCCAGTTTCATTGCGGAACTGGGGCTTTTTCTTGGTATAATTTAATCGCGGGCTTCGTGAAACCAGCGCTGACTTAGACCTCTGCGCCCCGAAGGAGCTCACTAAAAAATTGACTTTTTAGCAAAGTTATGGTAAAATGATTATGTTGGGTGGCGATCTTTAGCATTTTTGTGAGTTTTAATGCATAGATACCACCTTTTCTTGTTCCCCAAAACCATTTTACTGTCTAGAATTAGGAGGTATGAAACTATGACAATGACAACTCTTTCCCCCATCATCATTGGCGTGGCAATCGTCGCGGTCGTCATTATCGCTCTGTTTGCGATGATTAAGACCGCCAACGGTAACGAGGCGCTGGTCGTTTCCGGCGTCGGCGCTACCGACAAGGACGGCAACCCCACTATCAAGCGTGCCGGCGGCCGAGTCGTTATTCCTTTCATCCAGAAAGCGAAGTATTTCGACTTGTGCGTCCGTACTGCCAAAGTGGAGGGCGATGTCACTAAGACGCAAACTGGTGTGCCGATTCAGATCGACTGGGCCGTGGCTTACAGCCCCGACACTTCGTCTGACGCAAGCCTCCAGCGTGCAGTCTGCAATTTCCTCGATAAGAACGACGACGAACTCAAGCGCGTCATCCTCGATGTTGTTTCCGGCGGCGTCCGTGCCGTTATCGCGAAAATGACTCCCGAGGAAGTCATGAATGGGAAGGATAAGCTCGATGATCAGGTCAAGGAGTCCATCGCGGCTCAGATGAAGGACCTCGGCTTCAATACTATCCTTTCGATCCATGAGGTCGAAGACGCCAACGGCAGCACCTACTATCAGGATCTGGCGGCCAAGGATCGCGAAACCAAGCGTCGCGAAGCCGCAAATATCACAGCTGAGAACAATCAGCAGATTCGCGAGACCCGCGCGGAAACTGACCGTCTTGCTCAGGAAAAGGAGCTGGCGGCTCAGGTTATCGTTGCTGAAAAGCAGCGCGACACCGATGTTCGCAGGGCACAGTTCCAGGCAGAAACTGCCCGCGAACAGGCCAAGTCTGAAATGGCCGGCGAGCTCGAGCGGCAGGTGATCAACCAGCAACTCGAGGAGAAGAAGGGTGCTGTTGCTGTGATGCAGGCCGAGCAGGCGAACCTCGCCGCCCAGAAGCAGCAGGAAGTCGAAGTGACCAAGGCGGAGACCACCAAGCGCACGACGATTATCTCTGCGCAGGCTGAGGCTGAACGCAAGAAAGCGGAAGCCGTAGGTGATGCTGAAGCGCAGAAAGTCAGCGCCGCTGGTCAGGCAGAAGCCAAGAAGCTGACCGCCGCCGGCGAAGCCGAGGCGGCCGCTGTTAAGAAGACCCGTGAGGCTATGGCATCCGCCGAAGCCCGCAAGACCGAAGCCGAAGGTGCTGCTACCGCTCGTAGGACGGAAGCCGCCGCTGAAGCTGAGGCTGTAAAGGTTCAGGCCGAAGCCGAAGCCACCGCCACTAAGGCGAAGGGTGAAGCAGAGGCCGCGGCTATCGCTGCAAAGGGTAAAGCCGAAGCTGAGGCTATCGAGGCCAAAGGTAAGGCGGAAGCCGAAGCAGCGCGTGCGCTCTCTGACGCTCAGGCGGCCAACGATAAGGTCAACTTCGAGCTGAAGAAGATCGAGATCGAGCAGAATACCCGCGTGCAGG
>CAZZAI010000004.1:0-30019 GCA_964652665.1 uncultured Candidatus Saccharibacteria bacterium | reverse complement strand
AGTATGCAAGTTTTCCAAACTTGAGATGAGAGTTCAATTCTCTCTACCCGCACCAGAAAAAGTAATAATTACGACCTTGTTGCATAATTCTTTGCGTCTCGGGAGCTCCGCAATGTGGTAATCGGAGATTATACCACATTGCTCCGCCTCTACAGCGACCAAATCTGCCTAGCGGCGACTTGGTCTTTATGTCCCTCGACTGCAAATGAATTATGCAGCAAGGTCAAAATTGCCACTTGTGGTGATTTTTTATTATTTTTATGTTATAACTATTGACATTTTGGTTAAGGTGTGATATAATGGAGTCATGTAGCTTAACAAACTCACTGAAAAAATGAAAGGAGGACATGAATTATGTCCAAGACCGGTGAGATCAACAAACTCGACGACGAGATGAAAGCGAAGGCGGCGGCGGGATCCGAGGTCCCTTCCATTCCCAGGGAAGTGCCTGCGGCCGAGACGTCAAAGCATGCGGCCGAAAAGTCCGAACCGGCGGCTGGTGCGAGCAAGTCTGCGGCCGAAAAGCCTGTGACTGACGCAAGCAAGGCTGTGGCTTCCGAGCCTGAGAAGCCCAAGCCCGAGACGAAGTCCAAGCCCGAGACGAAGTCCGAGATGATTCTCATCTCCAAGGAGGAGTATGAGAACGCCCGGACCCTCATCCGTATCAACAATGACCTGGCCGACAGGCTGGGGCGGATGAGCGAGGTCGTCAGCGACTTGACCAGCAAGGTCGGGTTGCTGACCGGCAAGGTCGGCGAGCTTACTCGGCAGCTTGATAGCAAGGTAGAGAAGCCCGTGCTCGTCTATCGTGCGACGTTCGCCGACGGCGAAGAGGTCCTCTCCGATAAGAAGGGCGACATCTACGCCACTGACGAACTCCCCAGGAAGCTCATCCAGGTCTACGCCTGGAAGAGGGGCAAGGAGTTCGTACCTCTCAGCGACGATGAGCTCGAGTCTCTCGGGCTCGAGAACCCGTAAGCTACCGCACATTGGAAAACCCCGACAACAGTCGGGGTTTTTCTTGGAATTGTAGCTCTGGAGAGTCTATTATAATAGCGATTATGTCCCTCGGTTGTAATTGAATTATGAAACAACGTCATAATATTGTTTAATAATAGCCTTAAGCGAAATAATATTGTAAAGTTATTGACATTTTGAATTAAGTGTGATATAATGAAAGTAGTCTGAGTTTTAGGGTGTGTTTGCTAAAACAATGATGACCATTAACAACCGAATCATCTCAGGTCTTAAAGACCTGTTTTAATATATACCTATACAATCCACCCCCCACAACGGAGGCGTGGAGCCTCCAAAAAAATTTAATTTTAAAGGAGGAACCATCCCATGATGTGGTTGGGAATTATTCTCGGAATCGGGGTTGCGCTCTGTGTCTTGTGCGCGGGGGCGGTCCTCGAGGGCGGCTGGAGCAGAATCAGCCGTCAGCAGTGGGTCGCGTTGGCCTTAGGAGGGTTTTGCGGCTTTCTTGTGACCTTAGAGGCATATGCCGTTAAGGACTCGTGGCCGAGCGTCTGTAAATATGCAGCGCTCGTGTTTATCCCGCTCGCATATCTCGCACTTACCATTTGGTGGGTAAGAGAGGGTGGCCGGTGGCGCGAATTCTTTGTGTTTGCGTTGATTGGCGTGCTTCTTTTCTTCCCACTCAAAGTGGTAACCGCGCTCCTCGGAGACACGGTGGATGCCGTCAGTACGCTCCTCGTGAGTCTGATGACTGGCATCTGGCCGATTTCACTTTGTTTCTTCAAAGCTCAGAATTATGGGCGCAGCGAAAAGACAAGGACGAAGTCCACGGTTTACCGCGTGATTGCTTGGATCTTGGTGGCACTCTTGGTTCTTACCGGTATCTTTGGTATCTATCGGGTCATTAAAACTTTGACACCGAAAGAGCCCGAGATTGTCGAGCAAGAACCCGAGCCTGAGCCCGAGCCCGAGCCTGTCCTCGAGCGCTGGTATGCGCTCACCGCTGAAGAGCTGATCCAGAAATCTGAGCTCACGGCGGAGCTTGAGGCGGAAATCGTCCCGGGGAATTTTGGGCCGAAACCGGCGTATGACTACGAAAAAGTCAAGCCGGAAGAGGTCTGGGAGGACCTTAAGACGGTCTCTAGAGTCTATCCGATTGTCGGAATCTCGGCGATCTACTATAAGGACTCAGTCACCGGAAAACGGGATCTCGCCGAGTACTACCAGGCGTACGATGACGATACGGATGCGCTGAACGCAGCGATTTCGTATTACATCGGGGAAGAGCCTGGCGCCGAGGCGAATCGGTACGATCCGAAGCCCTATCAGAATTTCGTGAGCTTCGTGTTCGAGAACATCGAAGCCTACGAGCCGGAGTACCGAATCTATACGGCCAAGGAGCTCAAGAAGCTCAAAATGACCGTGAAGGACCAGCTCTATATGGAGCCTGGGCTTGAAACGGTCGTTGACGAAAACGGGAATGAAATTCATGTCCCGAAGGTCGTGGTCTGGACTTCCGAAATGGCTGAGGATGACCACTTCCTCTACGTTCGCCATTTAATTAAGGGGCGGGTCGTGGAGCTTTGGTTCCACATCGAATGCCTTTTCCAGCCCTGTAACCCGAGTGACACCATGAGGGTGACAGTGGTGAAGAACCCGAACCTCCCTGAGAAGAAGAAATCGGGCGGCGGTAAGGCTAAAACCGAGGATGTCGGCGGTAAGGCTTCCACCGAGGAAGTCGGCGGCAAGGCTTCTACCGAGGAAATCGGCGGCAAAGTCACCACCGAGGAAGTCGGTGGGAAAGTCACCTTTGATATCACACACCCGAAGGATTCGACTCGCGGGGCTGATGTCGGAGGAAACGACAATAAGGGTCCCGGAGGGGACACCAACAATGGCGACGGTGCGACAGTCTCGCGTGCCGATACGCCGACTGGAACTGGTCCCGCGCTGATGTCTGATGAGCAGCGACACGATTGGACCGAGGAACAAATCCGGATTAACGAAACGCAGAGAACTGCTGACAATACTCCGGAAAACAAACCGACGACCGTGGTGCCGAATGTCGATTACGTTGGTTCCAATGCCGATAAAGGCACTGGGGATGGTGGCATCAACGAGGAGACGGAGGTGAAGCCCGCTGAAACTATTAACGGCGGACAGCAGCTCCAGAACAGCACCGAAAAGACGGCGGACGGCGCTTGGACTCCCTCCGAGGATGTCACGAAAGGCGCGAAGGCCTCGGTCTTCAAGACGGACGGTCGGGTTGATACGAATTTTGTCCCAGAGCCGCCTGCACAACATGCGGCTGGTGGACTGGACTATGGGGCCAATGGCTAGGCGTGGGGGCCTAGTGATTGGTCATAAAGTATAGGTAAAGGGTGGGGCCCTGCACTGGACGGTGCAAGCACATTATTTAGAGTCCGGCGACTTCGGTCGTCGGGCTTCACCCAAGTATGGTATTTGAGGGTTGAGATGATTCGGTTGTGGTTACAGACGCAATTTAACAATCCGGCAAAAAGCAATGGGTTTGCGTAATGTAATCAGTAACCTAGTAAAATTATTAATATAATAAATTTGTAAAGAAAGGATTTTATGAATACAATTTACAAATCTATTCTCGCTGCTACTGCTACTGTGATTGTAGCTGGTGCAACGATGGCTCCAAAGGCAGTAAGTGCCTGGGGCGATTCTAGCAATGGTCGTGACGTTTATACGATTTCTGAAATCAACAACAACGTCCTCGAGAATACCATTACTTTCAACTCTATCACTGATGGTAAGATTGGTGATGAGCGTAACTTCGTAGGTGCTAAGCTTGCGAACGATACCAACAATGTTTGGAAAGCTGATAATATTTCAGTAAAAGATGGTGATGTAATCACCGTACGTCTTTACGTACACAACAACAGCCCACTTGGTGAAAACGCAATTGCTAAGGGTGTGTCGGCTAGCTTCTCGCTTCCTACAACCGTAGCTAAGAGCCACACCATTGTAGGCTATCTCAATGCTGCTAACGCAGCTCCAACTCGCTACTGGGATGAAGTAACTCTAAACGCAAGTGACGATTTCTTCCTAGAGTATGTTGAAGGTTCTGCAAAATGGACCAACGCAAAGCTCGGTACTGTAGCTTTGACTGACTCCGTGGTTACTTCTGGTGCCACGATTGGTTACAATGGTCTTGACGGCGAGATCCCTGGTTGCTATGACTTCGATGGTCAGGTAACGATCCAAGTCAAGGTTCACAGCTCTGTATCTTCAAAGCTCGCTAAGGTGGTACGCCTTAAGGGCTCTGATACTTGGAGCGAATCTGTAGAAGCTAAGGTTGGTGATGAAGTAGAGTTCCAAATTGAGTATGTCAATTTGAGTGCTGATACTGTGAACAATGTGATGATTCGCGATATTCTTCCACCCAACATGGAATACGTCCAGAATTCTACTTACCTTTTCAATGCAAGCAACCAAAATGGTGCTAAGATTGATGGTAACACTGTAACTACTAACGGTATTAACATTGGTAGCTATAGCGCAAATGGTAATGCGTATGTACGTTTCACTGCGAAGGTTGTAAACAACACTCTCGTATGTGGTACAAACCAACTTGTAAACTGGGCAAGCTCCACTGTAAACTCGGTAGTTTCTAAGGATGACGCTTCTGTTATCGTAAAGACTAACGAGAGCTGCCGTGAAAAAGGTAACTCAGTAGATGGCGAACAGACTGATCGTATCGCCGATACTGGTCCTGCGGAAATCGCTGGTGCCGCACTTGGTGCAGGTTCGATTGTGACCGCAGCTGGTTACTTCATTGCTAGCCGGAAAAAAGCTTAATCTGAAAACAATTCGGTTTTAGATCGAATTGACGGATTGGCGTAAAAATATCTCGCGTACTCTTCATCGGGTACGCGAGAAGTTGGCCGCTTTGCGTTTGGGTGGTAATAAAAATGAGTCTCGTTCTTTGAATGGGGCTCATTTTTTGTGGGGATTTTTGGTATTTTAACGGCGGAAAAATGATAAAAATATTTTGGTTATGGTATAATGGAAATATGGATCCGTCGAATAATAATTCTTTTGGTAGCTTTGGGTCTGGCGCGAACGCGCGTCCGATAGTTTTGTCGGGGAGTGGTGATGTGGTGCTGCCGATGAGCCGCAATGATAATGGAAAAAGACGGAAGCGGGGACTAATTATTGTTGGAATAATACTGGTGCTTGTGGCGGCGGGGCTAGGCGTCACGGCTCTGATTATGAATTTACCGCGGAATGAATCGACAGTAACGGAGACGGGAAATTACGTGGATGATTTTAATATCTTCGCGAATTATGTGGTGAATGGCGAGAAAAAGACGGAGAAGCTGGATGGAGAATATGATCGGAATAAAATATATTATATTGACGAAATGTCTATAGATGAAACTAGCGCTAATGAAAGTGGATATTTTGCGGAGCTTAAAAATCTTTGGAATACATTTTACGAAGATTACTCTGTGACAGAAGATGCGAAAAATGAAAATTATGTAATTAATGTATATGTTGATAGTCTTTCGCGTGCGGTTGATTTTATGGAAAAATATGAGAACGCGAAAGAAAATGAACGAATGGCGGTTATGAAAGACTATCTAAGACTTGCGGACAATGAAGAAATCGATCAAATTACAATTTATGATACTCTGGACGATGTTTGTAGTAAAATAGTACGAATGGCTTTTTCAATTAGTGATGAATTAGTGGTAGATGACAAGACAGTATTAAATGCAGAAGGTGGTAGTGAAAATGAAGAATAAAATTGTTAGCTGTTTCTTGGGGCTTGCAGTTTGTATAGTGACTAGTCTTTTTGTGGGGGCTTCGGCGATGGCGGCCATTCCTGAAGAAGCGACGGAAAAGTTTATGCGCGAAGCGGTAAGGCAGTGCTATCTGAATAATGAGATGGAGGCGGAAATCATCACTAAAGGTGGCACTGTAGAAGAGGACCAAGTAGCAAAAGTGAGCGATGCTTATTATTTACCGAATGGAAATGCGTTTGGCATAACTCGTACAACTTGTCGCGAGCTGTTGTTTGGAAATAACAATGGTTGGAATGGTGTTTTGAGCGTCTACGCTGGGCAGAATGTGGACTTGAATGATCCAGCTTCTGTTAAAAATTTGCTAGAGAATTACTTACAATATAAGAGTGATACTACTGGTAGTATGCGGCGTAAATGCTTTACAATTAGGATGACTGCGGTAGTGGGACTTGAATCTTCGGGACAAGTAAGTAGTGTGCCAATGTGTATTGGTGTTGACGAAGCTGGGATAATTCAAGAAAACGAGTTCAGGCAGAAAAGTGGGCAAGTTTCATCTGGCCAGGGGATAAATGTGTATAGTCAAAAAGGAAAAATATATATACATTTTGCTTTGGGAACAAATTCTGAAGGAAGGATTTTGGAAAATGAGGTTGGCCCAATTAAGTTTAAAGTTGGAGAGAGTTGGTTTGGCGATTTTATTCCAAGGGTCCGGAGAGCGATTGAGGATGGCATGAATGACGGTATTCTCTGTACACATGTTGGTGTGGGTGGATGTGACACTGGGTATCTGTTTGAGTCTGCGAGAGGAGACGGCGTTGACGGTAATGAGACAATTGAGGTTGAGGATGCACCGGCCGTCTATGTGCTTGAAGGGAATCTTGCGACATTGGGGCAGAATGCGTTGAGTAAGATTTTTAATGGACAAATTCGTACCATACTGAAAGTGTCTACGGCGATAAATCTCTATCAAGATTATGTAAATGATGCGATATCGAATGGATATTTGACGGTAACTTGTGGGCTTTCTGAACAAGAAATGCAATCTTTTGGTACGCCGTTTATGATGATTAAGGATGGCGCGAAGACTCAATGTATGGCAAGAGTGATTAATAATACCGCCAAGTACAACGTGCTTAACGCATCGATGACGCCTGACGTGATGCATGCGCCAGTAGGGATTGAGGAAGTCTTAAAGAAGCTAACGGACGTAGTCAATGCGTCGAACTTATCTTCTAATAAACTGAATGAGATTTCTGGTATAATAGCGAATGAAGCTACAGACTATGGTGAGCTTACGACGGGGGAGATGTGCTATGATTCGGGGATTGAGGGGTCGAGCTGGATTCTGTGTCCGACGATGGAAAATATGGAGTATACTGCGAGCTCGCTCGACAATGCGATAGAAGATTGGTTGTCGGTTAATTCGAATATTTATGGCAGGAACAGTGGAACATATACGGCCTGGGGGTTAGTGCGAGATATTGCGAACATTGTAATTATCGTGATTTTAATTGTAGTGGTGATTTCACAGTTGACTGGATATGGAATTGATAACTATGGAATCAAGCGAATATTGCCACGTCTAATTATGATGGCGGTACTTCTGAATTTAAGTTTTTATATTTGTGAGCTCGCGATTGATTTGTCGAACATACTTGGGGTTGGGCTTCGTGATTTGTTTGGAAATGCAGGAAAAATGATTTTAAATGGTAAGAGTGATAGTAACTTTATTAATGAAGTGATAAAAGCATTATTCGTGGCGGGTGGGCTTGCGAGTGCTTCTATACCAACGATTATAACGGGCGTCACGGCGGTTTCGGCTCTTGGTGTTGGTAGCACGATAATGGTGGCCGTGATTATCTTGTTGTCGCTCTTGGTGGTACTTATTGGCATTTTTATGTTCTTCTTCTCACTTGGTGCGAGAACTATTATCATTATCTTCTGTGTGGCGGTAGCGCCGCTAGCATTCGTGGCGTATGTCTTGCCGAATACTCAACGGATGTTTAAACAATGGTGGAGTTTATTTAAGGCAGCGCTGATAATCTTCCCGATTTGTGGTGCGCTTGGTGGTGTGAGTTATATGATAAAAGCGATTGTCTTACAGACAAATAATCCACCTTTTTCGCTTCTTGTGGTGGCGTTGATTTCTCCTTATATTGTATTCTTCTTGTTGCCAGCTTTGATTCGTGGCGCGATCAGCTCATTTGGAAGAATCGGCGCGGCTCTGACGTCGCTTGGCGGAGCGTTCCGAGGCGGAGTACAAAGTACGGCAAAAGCTGTACAAGGTACGGCTGGGTACAAGTCGACAATGCAAGAAGGCCAGATGGCGATGATGCGAAGAAGCGTTGGGCTCGGTGCTGATGGTAAGTTGACCGAGAGAGGTCGAAAAATACTCGCAAAAGCACAAGAGAAAGGTGGCGGGCGTCTGAGGCTTTATAGCGCGAGAATGGCGGCGATTCAGAAAGATCAGGATGCGATGGCGTCGGGAGCGGCTGCTCTTCGCAATTTGGCACAGAAGAATACCGAGATAACGGATGAGCAGGCTGCTACGGCGACAACTATATTTGGTAATAAATTCGGTGGACAACGAGAGGCGTTCTTCGCGAATGATTTTATCGCGGCGGCGCAACATGCGAGAGAAACTAATGATACGAGCCAACTAGATTCGGTCGTGGCGGCGATGACGCAGTCGGGTATGGAAAGCAAAGATATTGCTTGGATGCTTCGTACTGGTGAGCATCGGGGGCTACTCGATCTCGGGGATCGGCAAGCGAAGGCAAACTGGGCGCAGGGCATTGCGCAGAAATATGGCAATAGCTTCCTCAAAAAAGACCCGGAGCTTAGACATAACTACGGAAGTGGCAATAGGATTGCTTTGACAAGAAGGACGGATGCTCAGGGAGTCGCGAGAAATGTTGAAGATACTTATGGTGATTATGCCGGCGGATGGACAAATGTGAATGCGGATGGCAATGTGCTACTGGGTGAAAATGGAATGCCGCGCAATATGGTGATGGACAGTACTGACATTAATCAGGATGAGATTATCGACATGTCTAGCGATGCGATTGCTGGTGCGATTAGTGCTGGTACGATTGATAGGGCATCGGCGAGAAGAGTGCTTGCGACTAATAGGGTCCAGACTGGCGATAAGAAGTTCATGCTTGAGGCAGTGGCCAGCGGGCTTGTTGGTAGGGGTGTAAATGTCAGTGAATTTAAGCAGGACGCGAAAGCTCTTGCGAATGCTGCGCCGGGTAGCTATGCATCGATGGCGAAGAGTATGCGTGTCATTGGTACTGCGGCAAGTGGCGGGAATGCCAGTATGAACGACAGCCAATTTGGCACTTGGGCAGAGGCGGCCGCTTCGCCGGTGGCGCAGACGGTCAGAATTATAGAAGGCGATGTAGACTTGCGTGGCGGTAGGAACGGAAACGGTGGCAATGCTGGTGGAAACGGGGCGCACTCAAATAGTCCATTTGAATAAAATACACAAATGGATTATTGGAATAATGGTGAACGATGATATCCCTCGACTACAAATGAATTATGTGACAACACTGATTATATACTATTATTGCGAGCGGCGGCTTGAATGACATGATCAAACAAACACGCGACAGTTAGTGGTCCGACTCCGCCGATGACTGGAGTGATAGCAGTAAGGTCAGTGCGCTCTCGAACATCGTCTGCGACGTCGCCTTTCAAAACGCCATTTTCAGAGGCGGTGCCGGCGTCAACTATGACGGCACCAGATTTGACGTACTCAGAGGAAATTAGCCCCGGTACGCCCGTTGCTGTAATTATTATATCAAATTGCTTAAGTTTTGTCAAGTCGGAGCCACGATGGAATAGTTCAACGTCGTAGCCGGAATCGGTAAACATGCGGGATAATGGTGCGCCGACGAGCTTGCCGCGACCGATGATGGCAATTTTTGCACCACGGAGCTTAATGTCGTAACCGGCGAGAAGCCAGTTGATAGCGGTGGCGGTGGCAGAGTCAAAAGCGGTTGGTACGCCAGACAAGCCATCGACATCTTTTTCTGGAATAATAAGGCTAGTGAGAGAGTCGGTTTTGGCTTCGTCGGTGATGGGGAGCTGTAAAATAATTCCGTGGATTTCTGAGTCGGCGTTTAGTCGTAGGATTTGTTCTTGAATGTTGTCGGCGGATTTTGCGAAAAAATCAATAGCCTTGACGCCAATATCTTCGCTGTATTTGATTTTAAGGTTGACGTATTTGGTGATGACTGGATTGTCGGAATCGCGAATAATGGCGAGCGTCGGAACAATGCCGGAATGAATTAGGTTTGCGACCTGGTGAACTTGACGCTCTTTGATAAAATTGGCGAGCTGTTTGCCATCGAGAGTTTTCATATTTTTGGCCTTTCTATGGTGGGTAATATTTCGACTGGTTCTTGCTCGAGATTGAAACCGAATTTTTGCTGGACGGCTTTAACGATCTCGGCGCGGGCATTGGCGAGATCTTGATAGGATGAGGCGGATTCATTGATGAGGACTAGGGCAGCTTTTTCGTTGACGCGGATGCCGTGGAGAAGGCGACCTTTGAAACCGGTTTGCTCGATTAGCCAGCCAGAATTGATTTTGTAGCCATCGCGGCCATGATAGATGGGATAGCCTTGAGAGTCGGCAAGGGAAGCTTCTTCTTTGGTGAGATAAATGTTTTTGAAGAAAGAACCAGAAGAAGGCTTAATGGCTGGGTCAGGGAGTTTGTCAGCACGAATGGTGGAGACAATTTGGCGAATCTGCGCGGGCGAGAAATCGGTGATATGATGTTCGGAGATATAGCGCTCGATGGAGTTATAAAACGGACGAGACATCTGGCCTTGACTGAGGCGCAGAGTAATACTTGTGATAAGAAATTGGTTTTTCTTGGTGGTATTTAAGATGGACCGACGATAGGAGAAACTAAAATCGGAATGATACAGGGTAACAAAATGTCTTTCGGCGATATCGTAGGCCTCAGCGGAGACAAAGACCGCGGCGACATCTTGGCCGTAAGCGCCAATATTTTGGACGGGCGCGGCGCCAGTGAGTCCTGGAATTTTGGAAAGGGCTTCGATGCCGGTAAGATTGCGAGCAGTCGCAAAAGCTACGACATCGTCCCAAGGTGTGCCGGCAGAGGCGGTAATGAGATAATCGTCATCTGCTTGGACTAGCTTGATGTCTGATTTAAGGAAGCGAATAATGACGCCGGGGAAGCCTTCGTCGTGGGCGATGGTGTTGGCGCCACCACCGAGAATGAAAAATGGTAGCTTACGCGAAGCTGCAAAATCAAAAGCGGCTGGAATGTCGGCTGGGTCGTCGATATCGACCACAAAACGGGCTGGGCCGCCTAGCCGCATAGTGGTAAGCTCGGACAAAAGGATGTTTTCGCGAATAATCATACTATAATATATTATATCATAAAATGGAATTTTACCTTTATGTTCCTCGACTGCGTTTGAATTATGTAACAAGGCCATTAAAACGCTGATGTTGTAATTATTAAGCAAAGCGGATTGGTGGATAAGCAGAAGAAATAATTGTGAAATAATAGATAGTAAAACAGTTATACTAAGATTTTTGAGAATGGGGGGTTGAATTAATAACGTGGACATGATAAGAAAAAATAGTCGGCGTGAAGTGTACATTTCGTGAAATTGGAGTCCCGGGTGGAGCCTCGCGCGATACCTCGACTGCGAGGGGACTTGAATGGTTTCCTAGCGATTTAATCGTCCCCCTTAGTAAATGACAAAATAAGGAGGTAGCATGAAACACAAATTTCGATTTGTAATCGTGTTCAGATTGTTCACGAAAGTGTTCGTCGTTATAATACTATAACGACGAACAAACCCTATACATTTCACGCTGGCTATCTAACGATGGTGATGCTAGGTAGTCATCGTTAATATAAGTATAAGCTTCTTGAAAGTATTTGTCAAGAGGGCAGTGGGTGTGATATAATAATAATTAACCGAAAGAAGAGGTAGTATGTCGGAAGACAAGCAGAAAACGGGGGAAAATGTGGTGGAGAAAAAAGAAGAAATAATTAATAAGGAAAAACAGCAGTCAGAAGTGAGGCAAGCGCAAGATGCGCAGGAAGATCACGCTAAAGACAAGAAAGGAGATAAAATGGCAAAGAAAGAAGCAGTGGAGGCGGCGCCGAAAAACGATGGCAAGAGCGAGGCTTTGAAGCTCGCACTTGCGCAGATTACGAAACAGTTTGGCGACGGGGCGATTATGAAGCTTGGAGAAGCGCCGAAAATGAACGTGGAGCTGATTCCGTCGGGGTCGTTGGCGTTAGATCTCGCACTTGGTGGTGGTTGGCCGAAAGGGCGAATTATCGAGATTTATGGGCCAGAGTCGTCAGGCAAGACCACACTCGCGCTTCATGCGATTGCGGAAATTCAGAAGCAAGGTGGACAGGCCGCGTTTATCGATGCGGAGCACGCGCTCGATCCGGCGTATGCGAAGAAAATCGGGGTGAAGACGGAAGATCTGCTGATTTCGCAGCCAGATAATGGTGAGCAAGCGCTCGAGATTTGTGAGACACTGGTGCGATCGAACGCGGTGGATCTCATCGTGGTGGACTCGGTGGCGGCGCTAGTGCCACAGGCCGAAATTGACGGCGATATGGGTGACGCACAGATGGGGCTCCAGGCGAGATTGATGAGCCAGGCGATGCGTAAACTCACGGGAATTATCAGCAAGTCGCGCGCCACGGTGATATTTATCAACCAGATTCGCATGAAGATTGGTGTGATGTTTGGTAATCCAGAGACGACGACGGGCGGTAATGCGTTGAAGTTCTATGCGAGCGTGCGAGTGGATATTCGTCGGATCGGGCAGATTAAAGATGGTGATAACATTGCTGGTAATCGCACTAAGATTAAGGTGGTGAAGAATAAGATTGCGGCACCATTTAGGACGGCAGAATTTGATATTATGTATAACGAGGGGATTTCGAAGACTGGCGATGTGCTGGATCTTGGGGTACAGTATGGAATACTCGAGAAGGCAGGGGCATTTATTAAATACAATGGTGAGACACTAGGACAGGGGCGCGAAGCGGTGAAGAAATTGTTCAAAGAGAAGCCGGAGCTCATGGCGGAGATTGAAGCTAGGGTGCGCGAAAAAGCAGAACAATAAGGGAAATATGTAGCAGGCAAAAAGGAGGTAAAATGCACAAAGATGAAATATGGCAAGTGTATGCGCCAAATGGCGAAGCGGTGGTAGGTGAGGGTTGGGATTCGGCACTGGGTAATCCTGAGGAGACTGGTGCGAATGTGATAGTGGGGGTGTCAGTGGTGTTTGTGTATCGTCGGAATGCTGAGGGGGTGCTAGAGCTTTTGTGGCAGAGGCGGTCGCCAGAGATTGACAGGTATCCGAATGATTACGACATCTCGGCGGGTGGGCATATTAATCTCGGTGAGACGCCAGTCATGGGGGCGATGAGGGAGGCGCGCGAGGAAATTGGCGCGGAATTTGATGCCGATGAGTTAAAGTTTGTGACAATACGGTCGTTTAATGATATCAGTCGTATTGCGTGGATATATGCGGTGGACTGGACTGGGAAGCCAGAGACGTTTCATTTTGATGATAAGGAAGTCAGCGAAGTGAGATGGGTACCTTTCTCGGAGACGGAAGAGTTTCGTATGAATTTTGCCAAGAAGCCGCTTAAGAAAGATGGACTCACGTTCGAACTGCTGGGTGAGTGGTTTAAGATGAACGGTATCATGTAGGATGGAAATCTATAAATTGTCCGATGATATTCCTGGAGAAAGAGGGAAGCGGGCGACGGACGATGGCTTGACAAATAAGCATAAGCGTGATATAATGGTAAGTAATGGTGGTGATTTTGGTGTGCTTAAAATCGCTGATATCAAACAGGGGGTGAGAAACGAAAACCGGGTCAATATTTACGTGAATGGAAAGTACTCTTTCTCGCTTGATATTGCGCAAGTAGTAGATCTTAAAGTAAAGATTGGACGGGAGCTCACGGAAGCGGAGCTTGATGAGCTGAAGCGAGCGAGTGAATACGGAAAGCTTTACCAAAGGGCGCTAGAGTGGGTACTCGTGCGGCCGAGATCAGTGAGAGAGCTGAAAGATTACCTCAAGAGAAAAGGTGCAGATTTTAGTGACGTGGTCGTAGAACGGCTAGTAGCCAAGGGTTATGTGGACGATGGGAAGTTTGCGCGGTATTACGTAGAAAATCGGTTTGTAAAGAAAGGTGTGAGTGAGCGGAGGCTCAGGCTTGAGCTTCAGCAAAAAGGCGTGGCGCGGGAGATTGTCGATGAGGTCCTGGAAAACTCCGACAGAGACGATACGGAAGAAATACGAAAAATGATTGCGAGGAAACGAGCTAAATATGATGATGAAAAATTAATCGCATATTTATGTAGGCAGGGATTCTCGTATGATTTGGTCCGTGAGCTAGTACGGGAAGCGAATGAGTAAGATAATCATTCCTGATTCTTCGCGTGGGACGGGGTGCGGAATGGGTTGACGAAGTTTGGGATAAAATCTTCTTTTTCGGCGCGGGCGCGAATGGTCTTCTCTTCGTCTCTTACAATGATCTTGTAATCGGTGATTTCGACAATTTCGGTGCGAGGAATAATGAGCTCTGGATCGAGGAAGCTTTTCAGCGTAGGGCGCTTGACGAGAATTTGCTGAATGGTGAAGTTGTCGTCGGTCACGGTGTAATCGATGACTTTGCCAAGACGGGTGCCTTTCTTGGTCTCGACCTTGAGGCCTGGCAAGGAGAAATTAAGCGAGATGACTTTGCTAATAGAGATGACGTCGTCTTTTGTGATCAGCTCGTCACTAGAATCGATGATGATGCCGAAATTGGAATATTCGCGGATACTCCTAACGTCGAGAATGTTGGCACTACGATCGGCGAGTGAACCGGAAATACAGAATGCGATAATCTTAAGAGTATTAGGGTCGACGACAATACTGGAGATAACGCCTAAACGATTGGCGGATTGCATACTGAGAATCGGCGTGCCGATAAGTCGGCTTGCATAGATTAACATAATTATATTATATCAGATTAAGAAAAAATGTGATAGAAAAAATAAAAATATGGTGTTGTATAATTCTGGCCTTGTTATATAATTCAACGCGTCTTGGGAGCTACGCAACGATTTGAGAAAACTTAAGAGATGTGGTAGAATAGCTATATGAAACTATCAGAAGAATTATTATATCGTGGCTTCAAAGCCGAGACAACAATAGAAAATCCTGCGGAATTAGATACTCGTGAAAATAAGAAATTCTATTGGGGTGCAGATCCATCGGCGGACTCTCTCACGATTGGAAACTTGGCGGCACTAATGATGTGTGCGTGTTTTGTACGACATGGCTACCAGCCGTATCTTTTGGTAGGAGGAGCAACTGGGCAAATCGGCGATCCAAAAGAAAATGGCGAACGGGATCTCAAGACAATCGAGGAAGTGGAGCATAATAAGAGATGTATTCGTGAACAAATCGAGAGAGTCTTGAACGGCGGAGATGGGAATTCAAAAGATTTTACAACGCCTGGACTTACGATGGTTGATAACTATGATTGGTTCAAGAATATAAACTACTTGGAATTCTTGAGAGAAGTTGGGAAGAACTTTTCGATGACTCAGCTACTTGATCGGCAATTTGTCCAAAATCGGATTGGCGAAGGTGGTTCGGGAATAAGCTACGCAGAGTTTTCGTATACTTTGATTCAGGGGTATGATTTCCTACATTTGTTCCGAGAGTATGATGTGAGGATGCAGCTTTGCGGTGCGGATCAATTTGGGAATTGTACGACTGGTATGCATCTGATTCGAAGGCTCGAGAATGCGGATGTGGACGTATGGAGTACGCCGCTCATTATTGACCCGGTGACAGGGAGGAAGTTTGGCAAGTCGGAGGGGAATGCGATTTGGCTCGCTAGCTCGGATAATGGGGGTGGGAATTATACAAGTGTGTATGATTTTTACCAATTTTGGCTAAATCAACCTGACACATCGGTGGAATACTTGATTAAGATCTATACTCTGCTCGAGAAAGATGAAATAGAAGAGCTGCTCAAAAAGCATGCTGAGGCACCAGAAAAGAGGTTGGCGCAGAAAGCTTTGGCGCGTGGCGTGACGGAAGTGGTACACGGCAAGGCGGCGGCGCAAGCAATAGAAAACTTGACTAAGCGATTGTTTGACAAAAATACAGATTTTACAGAATTTTCCGAGGATGAATTGACAGAGTTTGCGGCATTTTTGCCAGTGGTGGCGCGCGGAACGGGGCTCGTAGATATTCTGACAAACACGGGGCTTGCCGAGAGTAAGAAGAAAGCGCGCGAGTTTTTGATGGCGGGCGCAATCACGGTGAACGGAGTGAAAGTAAAAGAAGATTTGCCGGTCAACCAAATTGCGATGGTGAAAAAAGGCAAAAATAAATTCGTAATCGTGAAATAACAGAGATAAAATAGTCGATTAGCACTCTTGACGTGGGAGTGCTAATTTGTTATAATGGGATTATGCAGCAAGAATTTAGTGAAATAATGAATCATTTATCCGAGAATGCAAGGTTTGCTTTGCAGAAATCGGATTATTATGCTAAGCGATATAATAATGGTTATATGGGGACCGAACATCTATTGATGGGGATTCTCGCGATGGATACTTGTACGGGTGCGAAGATTCTAAGAGAGGCGAATCTGTCGCTTGAAGAAGTGGAGAAATCTCTGAATCGGGTGGCGGTGGAAGTGCCTGGGGCGGACATGACGATGATGTCGCTTTCGGAGGCGGTAATTTTGACTTTTCGGATGGCGCAAAATTATGTGAGCGAACAGGGGCTTAGCGTCGTGGGGACGGAGCATGTGCTCTACGCCTTGCTTAGTCAGCCGAACTCGCGGGCGGCACTAATCGCGGATGGGTTTGGCGTAGATGTTGAAAAGGTGCTCGATACGATTGAATCAATGGTGGAAGAGCAGACCAAAGACGAGAAGATCAAGAGTGAAAAAGCTAAGTATGTAAAGTCTGGCAATCTGAGATTTTTGAAAAAATACGGTAAGGACTTGACTGAAGAAGCGCGCGAGGGGAAACTTGACGCGGTGATTGGTCGTGAAAGCGAGATAGAGCGTGTAGTGACGGTGCTCTCTAGGCGGACAAAATCTAATCCAGTCTTGATTGGCGAAGCGGGCGTAGGAAAAACGGCGATCGTGGAAGGTCTCGCGACGAGGATTGTGAAAAATGAGGTGCCTGGCAATCTGATAGGTAAACATATCTATCAGGTAGATCTGTCGAGCGTGGTGGCTGGGACGAAATTCCGCGGTGAATTTGAAGAAAGAATCAAAGGAATTATTGACGAAGCGGTGGGGGATGATACTGTCTTACTCTTTATTGATGAGATTCATTTGCTTTGTGGTGCGGGATCGGGAGAGGGGACGATGGACGCGGCGAATATTTTGAAGCCGGCGCTCGCGAGAAATTCGATCAATCTGATTGGTGCGACAACACTCGATGAATATCGGAAGACGATTGAGAAAGACAAGGCACTCTCGCGACGGTTCCAGACGGTGATGGTAGAGGAGCCAAGCGCGACGGTGACGTTAAGGATTCTCAAAGGAGTGAAGCCTCACTATGAAAAGCATCATGGTGTAACAATACCGGATGAATGCTTGGAGACGGCTATCGTGATGGGACAAAGATATATCAACGATCGATTCATGCCAGACAAAGTGATTGACATTATTGATGAGGCGAGTGCGATTTGTAAGGTGGCCGCTGACAAGAAGGGTGGTGGCAAATATAAAAAAATGAAGATTGAACGGTCTCAGCTCGAGGACAAAATTTCCGAAGCGGCGGAAGCGGAAGATTTTGAAAAGGCAGCCAATCTCAAGACTGAGCTTGCGAAACTAGAGCAAGAGATTAAAGAGCTTGAGAAGGCTGGATATGATAAGGAAGAAAAACCGGTCCTTACAGAAGAGAATCTGGCGACGGCGGTGTCGCTCAAGACTGGTATTCCGGTGTCGAAAGTGCACGGATCAGAAATGAAGATGCTGATGGGGCTTGAAGATGAGCTGAAAAATTCGATTATCGGCCAGGATGAAGCAATAAAGGCAGTAGCAAAAGCGATTCGACGTGGCAGAAGCGGAATTGCGGACTCGAGAAGACCGATTGGTTCGTTCCTATTCATGGGACCGACTGGTGTCGGGAAGACTGAGCTGGCGCGTGTGATCGCGCGTGAGGTGTTTGGGGGTGAGAATGCACTTGTGAAGATTGATATGAGTGAATTTGGAGAGAAGCACAATGTTTCAAGGCTAGTTGGTGCTCCGGCGGGCTATATCGGATACGATGACGGCGGAAAACTAACAGAGGCGGTGCGCCGCAAGCCGTATTCAGTAATCTTGTTTGATGAGATCGAAAAGGCGCATCCGGATGTGTTTAACCTACTTCTACAGATTTTGGAAGATGGGGTGCTGACTGACGGCCAGGGCAATAAAATCAAATTTAACAATACGATCGTGATTCTTACCTCGAACCTTGGATCGGCGGATATGTATAGAGAATCTGAGCTCGGCTTTACGGCGAAGACTGCGAAAGATAAGAAGGCGCTGGCCGAGGAGTATGAGGAGAATAAAGCTTACGCAATGAAAGCGCTTAAAAAAGTGATGCGCCCAGAATTGATTAATCGGCTTGATTCGATTCTGGTGTTCCATGCGCTGACCAAGAAAGATGTAGAGAAGATATTCGATAATCTGATCGATGATCTTAGGAAGAGGTTGGCTACGAAGGGGATAGGCATTAAAATAAGCGATAAGGCAAAAGAATATTTGATTAACAAGGGGTATGATCCGAAAAATGGCGCAAGGCCGCTTCGAAGATGTATCGAAGACGAAGTGGAGTCGGTGTTATCTGAGGCGATTATTTCTGAGCAATTTGTGAAGGGTGATATACCGATAGCTGACTTAGAAAAAGGTAAAATTGTGCTCAAAAAATCATAATACCTAATTTCGAAAACATGAAACGCATTTTAACAGGGGAAGAAAAAATCGTAATCACGAAAGGAGAAAACATGAAAAACTATTTAGTCCCAACGGTAGTTGAGGAAACGAACCGCGGTGAGAGAGCTTATGACATCTACTCACGGCTTCTAAACGACCGAATTGTATTCCTCGGCGAGGATGTAAACGCGCATACGGCGAACCTGGTGGTAGCGCAGCTACTATATCTAGCGCACGAGGATCCGAAGAAGTCGATCAAGCTATATATTAATTCGCCTGGTGGGAGTGTATATGATGGACTTGCGATTATTGACACGATGAATTATATTGAGCCAGATGTGGAGACAATTGGAATCGGGCTACAGGCAAGTATGGGCGCGATGCTATTATCGTCTGGCGCAAAAGGAAAAAGATATTGCTTGCCTAATTCGAGAATAATGATTCATCAACCGTCTTCTGGAACAGAGGGGAAGATTACTGACCAGGAGATAATGCTGAAAGAAGGAATTTTCCTAAAAAAGAGACTGGCGGAGATATTCTCGAAGAATACCGGTAAAAGCCTAGCGGAAGTTGAAAAGGATATGGACCGTGATAATTGGATGAGTGCGGAAGAAGCACTAAAATATGGGATTATTGACGAAATTATCAAATAGGTTTATACTTATGTTATGAAGCAAAAAGGACGCCAAAAGAATATTATTGTGATGGGGGTGGCGGCGCTTGGGATGTTGGTTGCGATGATGGGGGTAATTGTGTCTGGGTTAATGCAGGTGACCGATGGGGTACGGATTGCTGTGGTGGAAGATAGAAATACATCTGACGTGATAGCAAAGGCTGATTATGTCCAAGGGGAGGTGGATGAAAGTGGGCGTGCCGTACCACTTGGTGAAACGAAGACGAGCCGGCCGGATAAGACTGTCGCGATGGTGACAGTGATGAATATTCAGATGGCATTACTTGGCGTGGTGGGTGTTGGCGTGATTGCGATTTTGATTCTGATGTGGCGTGGTATGGCGAGAAATAAGCAATAAATGTGTCTAAACAGCTGCGCTCGCGATTATTTTGGTTGGTTTATGGTTGGGATGGTTATTTTACCGGTGTAGTAATATTGGCGCCTCGCCCATAGTCGGGAAGAATAATGGGATGCCGAGCACCGTGGTGGTCATAAAGCGGGATATTTAGTTCGTGCGCGAGGGTGTTTACGACGGTGGCGCCGATGCGAAGGCCGGTAAAGGAGCCGGGGCCAGACATAAAAGTGATTGCGGTGATGTCGGACCAAGTTTTTTGATTCTCGGAAAGTTTGTCTCGGATGAAGCTGAGGAGCTGTTCGGCGAGATCGTGGCCGGATTCCCATTCGTAAGTTTGGTCGTCTAGCTTTAAAATAGTGGTTTTAGTGGATGTATCTAAATACAGTTTCATGGTATTATTGATTAATGTTAATGCTACGTGAGCCGTCTTCGTTGTAATCGATAGAAACGGTGATATGATTGTCGGGTAGAAGGTTGGTCACAGAGTCTCCCCATTCGACGACGATGATGTTGTGGGGGTTTGACAAATGCTCGGCGAGATCGTCGGACATGATGCCTGGATCGGAGAGGCGATAAAAGTCGTAGTGAATCAGCGCACGCGAGTGTGATGCGGCATAGGTCTTTGAGATAGTGAAACTGGGGCTCGTGACGGGTTCCGTGACACCAAGAGCCAGGGCGAGGCCGCGTGTGAAAGTGGTCTTGCCTGCGCCTACGTCGCCGACGAGCTCGATAATAGCGCCATCTTTGATGCTAGATCCAAACTGTTTGCCCGCTTCAATCATTTCTTGCTCAGAGTGAACTTTCATGATATTATTATAACATGAAAATCTATATTTCGGGGATATCTGGGACTGGTATGGGACCGCTCGCTTTGATGGCACACGAGGCTGGATTCGAAGTGATTGGCTCCGATAGGGCGAAAGGGGCGATATATGATGAGCTGGTTGAGGCTGGGATTCGGGTCCAGATAGGTGAACAAGATGGGGATTTTTTGAAACAGAATCTAGCGGATGTGGATTGGTTTGTGTATACTTCGGCACTCGGCGATAATCATCCGGAGCTTGTGCTAGCTAGAGAGGCGGGAGTGAAGTGTACGAAGCGAGATGATTTCACGGCTTTTTTGGTGGAGAAGCTGGGACTTAAAATGATCGCAGTGGCGGGGACACATGGTAAGACAACGACAACATCGATGATTGTTTGGGGACTACTTAAGGCTAATGTCCCGATTGCATATGTGGTGGGAACAACACTGGGGTTTGCGCCAAGTGGGAGATACATGAAGGACGCGAAATACTTTGTGTACGAAGCGGATGAATATGATAGGAATTTTTTGAAATACTATCCGGAAATCAGTGTGATTACGACGGTGAGCTATGACCATCCGGATATTTACAAAACGCGCGAAGAGTACGAGGCGGCGTTTCGCCAGTTTGTAGAGCAGAGTAAAATGGTCTATGAGATGAGGGGCGATGAGGTTGTGGCGCGTGGTGGCGGGCATGAAAGCGTGGGGTTCTTCCGGCCGGATCATTTTAAGTTGGCGGGGGCGGCAAGAAGGATGGACGCGGCACTTGCGGCGGAGGTAGTGAAAGATGTTCAGCTACGTGATTTTGCGGAAGATGGGAAAATTGTGAATTATGCTCCAATTTGGCTAATTGATGCGATGAATGAATTCCCTGGGGTGGGGAGAAGATTTGAGAGGTTAAGTGATGGAATTTATACGGATTACGCACATCATCCGGAAGAGATTGAGGCGACGATGGAGATGGCAAAAGAACAAGCGAAATTAGACGGACTAAAAGGTGTGGTTGCAATATATCAGCCACATCAGAATACGCGACAGTATGAAGTGAAAGACGGATATAAAAAAGCGTTCGTGGGTGCGAGCAAGATTTACTGGCTACCAACATATCTTACGCGCGAGAATCCGGATTTGAAAGTGATTCTGCCGGAAGAGTTTATTTCTGATCTAGAAAATGCCGAAGCAGCCGAAGCGGCCGCGATGGACGATGAATTGATGGCGAAGATATTAGAGTGGCGGGGGCGTGGGTACTTGGTGCTAATCATGTCAGCGGGGCCGCTAGATAATTTTGTGCGAGACCGTGTTGTATAATTTTTTGTGTCTGAATTATAAAACAACACTGTTCTTTTGAACGAAAACTTGTGCTATAATAGAGATATGCATAAGAACGATAGTGCTGGAAATTCGGTGCGACAGAGAATTGATGCGATTGTTGATGCGCGCGAGAAAATGGAATCGATGGCGAGCGTGAATCTGGCAAATGGAAAGAGCATTGCGAACAAGAAAAGCGAAAAAAGACAGAGAAAATGGAATTTTTTCAAGAATAAGACAAATGAACAGCGTGGTAGGGCTGGCGGAAATGAAGCTGATGGAGATAAAAAACGCACTCGCCGGATTTTTGCGGTAATATATATTGCGCTTGGCGTGGTGATTGTAGGCCTTGCCGTTGCGATCGTGGTGGTGAATGTGACGAGAGGAGATGGTAGCGAGGAAACAAGTGGAGTTATTGATGACGGAGCCGATGTAGAGGCCGATGATTGTGAGGGGAACGCTGAAGATGTTGAAGCTAAGCGAGAAGAGATTAGCAATAAGATAACTGAAACGGCAATAGAAACCGAAAAAATGAGTTACGATGAGGCCATTTCTTTTATTGATGGTAAAATTCAGGAATACGCAGGAACAGACTATGAATTTGGAATGAGGATGATTAAGATTTATCGGCTTATTAATAATAATGACGCCGAGGCTGCGTTAAGTGAATCTGAAAAAATTGATGTGGGAAAATTGTATGCAGAACAAGTTTTGGATTTTTACCGTGTGATGATGAGAATATATCAAGCGCTTGGTGATGAATATCAAGTGTCGTATTATCAAGACATGTATATAAATTTGAATATTGCGCTTAATGGTGAAGAGGAGGAAATGTAATGGAAAAAGCGCTATTTTGGAAGTTGGGTTTGATAAAGAAAATTTGTGTTTTACCGACTCTGGTCGCCTTGATTGGGATAATGTCGAGTACTCCGGTATGGGCCGATGGATGGTATGGTACAGGGTCTGGTTCGGGTGGCGTGAAGGGGTGCAACTCTGGCGCTCTTCATACGTGTTATGGTGCAACCTGGAAACAATACGATATAGATAAAGCACTAAATGGCGAGTATTACGGTATGGAAGGAATTGGCGGTGATACGCTTAGAATCCAGGGGCGTGGGAAAGATACATATGCGGCGACTCGTGATATTAATTTCTCTACCTGTAAAAGCGGTGGGGCGACTAAATTTTGGCGTTATGCGATGGTGGCGTCGAAAGATTTTACTTATTATGATGTAAATCCGGCCGTAACTGTAGAGGAGGGAAAACAAGTCGGGTTGGTTGGTATTAATGGCAATAGTACAAGTGTCTATGATTCTGAATATTTTAGTGGAAAAATGAACTATATAGCTACGGATGCATCATGGGGAAATGTGATGGATTTTTATGAAGATTACCGGAGGGCATGGCAGAGAATAACAGGCGAGACGGCGCTTGCGTGGGGTGAAACTGACTCTAATGGTGGTATTGCTTGGTTCTGTGATTTTTCGGAAGACCAAACGAATGCGTATTATGCTCGATCGAATGTGTCTAATAGTGAAGTTGGCGGATACTCGTCGACGGGAATAGTTGGTAGCGGTCTTACGACGGTTTATACTACTGATGCGAGAGTATATAAAGATAGCACAGCCACAATTACTTTTTCTCATGATATCTATTCTTTGTATCCGTCGAATAATGTATCTTGGTCGGTTGATCGCAGTAGCAGCCCCAATAGTTTAGGGTCAACATCAAACTATACTGTCAATATGACGTACTCACGGCAAGGCCCTAGTCCGGTGAATTTAAATTTAGCGCAAGACTCATTCTATATGGCGCAAATTAATGATAGACCAGGGGTTAGCGGGGATGATCATTATATCGCGAGAGATGTTTATGATATTACTTTTAAAAATACCGGCACCTATACGTTCTGTGAAATGATTAAGGTTGATGGAGCGAATTTGACTAAGGTATGCTCTAGAGTAGTCGTGACAAACGACGGCGGTAGCTCAAGTGGCGGTGGTAGCGGAGGCGGTGGCGGCGGAGGATATGGTAGCTTGCCAGGTTCTTGCTCGTCTTTTGGACGATTGACTGCTGGTGTGACTCAGGTGATTTCAAAAGTAATCAATCAAGGCAATAGTGAAAGAACACTCACTAACTACCACAGCGGATGGCAGGATGTCGTATACGCGATGCCGACGGACGTAATAGGATGGAGGGATTGTTACTATCCTGGAGCGCAGGCGTATGCTCAGAATGTGGTGTCAAAGTTTATGAGTTGGGATGGGCACGCTGGTCACATATGTGCAAATACTTGGAATGCAGAAAAAACTATGACTAAGGCTTTTTATGATCAATTTAATATTAATTGGACGAATCAGTTTCGAATAACGACTTCTTCAAGAAGTGGGTTTAATAATTTAAATTTGAATACTAGTGGCCCGCTCAGGTATCCGAGTAGTACACTTTGGCAAACCTATACTAATGGTGACACTCAGGTACGGTCGGTGGAGCATAATTATCAGATTAAGCGAACGAACGATGTCGGTGAATCCTTTGAAGATACAATCTATACTCCTGGAACGCCGATCACTTCTTCGTGGTATAGTGATGGACGCCACGGATGGACTATCTGCACGTATGACTGTGGTGGTTCATGTTGCTGTGGTACTGGATGTAGCAACTGTGGCAGACCTTGCTGTAGGTATTTTAGTCATTCGAATAACTATAATACAGGTAGTGCTTCGATTGGCGCAAGAAATGATGATTCTTCGGTGATTGTGCCATATAATTTCAACAATAATACCAACCATACTGTAAGCTCGACAAACTCGCTTAATGTGGCATATGCTGGTGAGACTATCCGTGTTAGTAATACTCAGGCAATTATTGGTGAAAGATATAATAATGAAGTACAGGCGACGTATACGACACAGGTTGACAATGCGGAAGTGCGTTTAATTGGCTATGTAACTACTAGTGCAAATATCAACAATGCGAGTTTTACGCGTGATGGGAATCATAATACTAATCTGTGTTCGTGGTTACCACAAAAACAATGTGTGGTCGAAGAAACGACTGGAGTTACGACTTTGAACCGTAATGGTGATTTGCATGGTCACATTGACGCAATGGGGTGGGACAAGACTTACAATGTATTCGATGCGAGTGCTGGAGACTACATGTGTTTTGTGATGGCGATTTATCCGGCGTCGAGTGGACCTCAATATGGCCAGTCTGGCTACGGTGTTCAGTGGGATAGAATCACTAGCTCTGTTGGCGACGGAAAATGGCGAGTGTCGGCACCAAAGTGTATACAAATTGCGAAGCGGCCGAGTATTCAAATACTTGGTGGAGATTTGTATGTTGGTGGTTCGGCACAGACAAGTGTGTCCACGAAGCAGCAGCTTTATGGGGTGAGTGGCTATGGATACTTGCCGACAAGTCGGAGTAGTGTGGTAGTAAATGGATCTTGGGTGGAAGAAGGAATCGTGGCGGCTGGAAAGGTGAGCGGACTGTCGTCGGGAGCTTCGCTTGGATATGTGAATGAGAATGAGAATAGGAGGAATAGCGGTGGACTGAATTATACCAAGTTTTGTGAGACAAGAGTGCCGCTTAGTATTGCAAATTATACTACGGTGTCTAATGAGCTTCGTGATGGAATTTGTCCGAAGTACGACTTCATTGGCTCGTCTGATATACAGTCGGTAGTAAAAAATCGTGCGGCGCTAGCAAGCTATTGGGGGAGCGGAACGGATGCAACGAATGTTTATATTGGTGATGATAGCGGGAAGGCGATTCCGAGTGCGACAGGTAAGGATATACGGGTAGTGGAATCCGGAAGTAATGTAACTATTCGCGATGGAGCGCTATATTCTAACATGATGCGAGTGGTGAAGACGAGTGGAGATGTGACAATCAATGGGAATATTGAAAATTATGGTGACGGGATGACATCGTCTGGAGAAGTTCCGAAAGCTGTAATATATGCGAAGAATATTTATATTAACTGCTACGTAGAAAGAATTGATGCGGTCTTAATTGCGGAGAATAAGATTGTCACGTGTAATGGATACGAAGGAAATAACGACATCAATTCTGCGGCGAGATCTAATCGACTGATAATTAATGGTGTAGTGATGGCGAATAAAATTGACTTCGGACGAACATTTGGAAACAGTGTCGGGAATGGCTCTGGTGAGCCGGCGGAGATAATTAACTATGATACGACAACTTTGCTTTGGGGTAGATACATGGCGGGTTCTGCTGAATCAGATACGCTAACCGTGACATATCAGCATGAACTTGCGCCGAGATATTAATGTCTGATATAATAAAGATATGAAAAATCGGAGTCAGTTTGTTTGTCAGCAATGCGGAAATGTGTATGCGAAATGGGTGGGACAATGTACGAATTGTGGGGCTTGGAATTCTTTGGTGGAGCAGGTCACTGAAAATAATACTGCGAAATCTGCGATTGCAAAAGGTAAGGAAAGCGGAAAAAAGCTTGACTATGTAAAACTTTCGTCGGTAACGCCAAGTGACGCAAAGGCAAGACTCAGCACGAAGTTTAAAGAGCTTGACGTGGTACTTGGCGGCGGGATTTTGATGGGGAGCGTGTCGCTACTCGCGGGGCAGCCTGGGATGGGAAAATCTACAATACTAATGCAAATTTGTGCGGAGGTGGCGAAAAATCATGACGTACTATATGTGTCTGGTGAGGAGTCGGCTGGGCAGGTGAAGCTTAGGGCTGAGAGACTAGGTGCTACTGGCGATAGACTGAATTTTGCGGCATCAACAAGCGCGAATGATATCGCGAAAACGATAGAGGGCGGAGAATTTGATTTGGTGATTGTGGATTCGATTCAGACACTAGCTATGGACGAAATATCTTCGGCGCCGGGGACGGTTTCACAAGTGACGAATTGCGGTAATCTGATTATCCGGGCCGCAAAAGCGACAGATACGGCGGTAGTGATTGTGGGGCATGTGACGAAAGATGGTACTTTGGCTGGGCCAAAAGTGCTCGAGCATCTAGTGGATGTAGTATTAAATTTTGAAGGGGACCGATACGGTGGTTTTAAGACGCTAAGGGCAGTGAAAAATCGGTTTGGCGCGACGAACGAAGTGGCAATTTTCGAGATGGCACAGGAGGGGCTGAAGGAAGTCGTGAATCCATCGGCGGCGCTACTTGCGGAAAGGACTAATACGGACGGATCGGTGATTCTGGCGACGCTCGAGGGGAATAGACCGATTTTGGTGGAAATACAAGCGCTTGCGACACAGACGAACTTTGGCTATCCGAAGAGGACGGCGTCTGGATTTGACTTGAATCGGTTGAACCTTTTAATCGCAGTACTTGAGAGGAGAACAAAATTACGTTTGTCGGATAAAGATATTTTTATTAATGTGGTAGGTGGAATGAAGTTGAACGATTCAGCAGCTGATCTTGCTATCTGTATGGCGATAGCTTCGGCAGTTGCTGGAAGGAAATTGGGTGAGGAGTATGTAGTATTCGGTGAGATTGGGCTAGGCGGTGAAATTCGGTCGGCATTTCGGGCGGATCAGAGGATTGCGGAAGCGAAGAAATTAGGGTTCTTACATGCAATTGGCCCTGCGACTGTAAAAGATAAATTTGTGATACCGGCAAAAGACTTGCGTGAAACTTTAATTAGGTATGTAAAATAAAATGCGAATACTTGGTATTGACCCCGGGATAGGCATCTGTGGGTTTGGGCTAATTGATACTAACGCAAGAAATAAAGTGCTGGACTTTGGGGCGGTGACGACAAAGGTAGATGCACCGATGCCGGAGAGGCTGCTCGAACTATACGAATCACTGAGAGAAGTATTTGTACAGACAAAACCAGAGGTGGTAGCGGTAGAAAAACTGTTTTTTGCGAAGAATATTACGACGGGAATTGCGGTGGCAGAGGCAAGAGGAGTGGTGCTTCTCGTAGCGGAACAAAATGGAGTACCGGTCTATGAATATACACCGAATGAAATCAAGAAGAGCCTGACGGGATATGGAGCGGCAACAAAAACGCAGATGCAAGAAATGGTACGAGTACATCTGGGTCTAAAGGACAAGCCAAAGCCAGATGATGCGGCGGATGCTCTCGCGGCGGCGATTACTTGTGAATTTCTGTACAAGACTGGTGAGACTGGCGGTGGATATAAGTTCTCGAATTCGAGAAAATGAGTGGAAGCTAGCTACGGTAGCAATGGGCCGTATATGGTATAATATACTAAAGGGTTGCTATGGAAAAAGAAAAGATAGATAGTGCGAACAAAAAGACTGGAAAAGAATCTCCAAAAATGGAGAGGGATATAAAGCTTGAGAAAGATCATTCTAAAAAAGAGGTCAGTAGGGATATTGGTGATAAGAAGAGTAATGTCCATAAGAATTTGATCAAATGGATTGCTGTCGGTGGCGGTGTAGTACTGTTGATAGTACTCGTAGTAATTACCGTGCTAAGTATGCAAAAAGAATCCGACATTACAAGTGCAAAGATTATGAGGAGACTTGAAAAAAGAATTCCCATGGTCACTGACGTGGTTAATTATTCTGAGGCAAATGACCCAAATGGTATCATGGGGCAAGAGAACCAATATACTTCTAAGAGCAGTTGGGAAGACAAGAGACTTACTGAAATGGCTTCGGAGCACGCGGGTACGATAGAAGTATTCAAGAACGTGAAAGATGCGGAGCTGCGCGAATGGAAAATTGATACGATAATCGATGCTTGTAAAAGAATGATAACCGCAGAGAAATACGGCAAGGCTGTGACTGGTGGCTGGAATTGTGAGGATTACTATGTGTATAGAATGGATGCGGTGGTGGTGAGACTAAGTGTTTCACTCAATAAAGACCAGCTTGAAGAATATGTAGCGGATCTTAGCGAAATAATACAATCTTTTGTGGTGCCAAACGAAGATGTTCCGACTACTGAACGAATCAACGAATTAAGAAAGCAAACTGAAGAAAATCTAGAAGAGACTTTGAGTCAGCAAGAGGAGAATCTGAAAAAATCGCTAGACGAGTTACTATTGTCGTATTCACAACGTCTGGATGGTATTATGGAAAGTCTAAATGAGGATGAATTTAAGTTGGCAAAAGAAGACCTGGCTACATTTAAGGACGGAACATATTTTGCGCCAAAGATTGCGGAGTTAGAGCAGAAGATAAATACTATTCAGAGTAAAATTGATGAAAAGAAGCGACTTGCCGATGAGGCGGCGGCGCAAGCCGAGGCAGATAGATTGGCTAGTAAAAATAGAAGACTTGGCTCCGGCAAATACGAAGCATGTGTAGATGTTGAATCTGGTACGTATGATGTAACGGCGGTAGGCGGAAGTGGCAACTTGTTCGTACACAGTGATAGTTATCTACGCAATGTTAATGAGCTCATGAGTGTGTCCGGTGCCTATGGGTGGGATACCGAGTATAAGAATATGACTTTGCAGTGTGGTGATATGCTTGAAATCAAGAATGGGCTAACCGTGCAGTTAATAGCAAAGAGATAAGAGGAAGAATGATTGCGCATATAAGAGGAATTGTAGCGGAGAAATTTGGCAATTCGCTAATAGTGGACGTGAATGGGGTGGGATATGAAATGACAGTGCCGACACCAGACTATGAAAACGTGCTACTTGACGAAGAGCGGAAGTTCTATACTTATCATGCGGTGCGAGAAAATGCGGAAGAGCTATATGGATTCTCGAGTTTGGCGGCAAAAAAGATTTTTGAACTACTTTTGTCGGTACAAGGGATCGGGCCGAAAGCGGCAATTGCGATTTTATCACTCGCGGATGCAGAGGAAGTGAGAAATGCTATAGCAAACGGCGATGTTGTGTTTATAGCGAAGGCGACTGGGGTAGGGAAAAAGTCGGCAGAGAGGGTGGCGCTAGAGCTTGCGGATAAAGTAGGGGCTCCATCGAAGTATGGCGCCACAGAAGTGAGATACGGTAAATCGGTGGCCAGTGAGCCGGATGAAGCGCTTGACGCCCTGATCGCACTTGGGTTCTCGCTTAAAGAGGCAACGGTGGCGCTTGAAAATATCGATTCTAGCTTATCTGTAGAAGAAAGAATCAAATTAGCCTTGAAAAAATAATAATGGTGTGTTATAATTAAGTGTAATTGATAATATAAAGGTAAAATATGAGT
>CAZZAI010000003.1:0-30093 GCA_964652665.1 uncultured Candidatus Saccharibacteria bacterium | reverse complement strand
TCAGCATTCTGAAGACGGTATTGTTTGGTACAAGTATATTTGTTGGCTGTCCAGATGGCAGTGAGTGTGGCAGTATTACTGGCTTTGTTAGCGGTTCTGTCTATGCCGAAACTAACACCAGAAGCATATTCTGTACCAGTACAGGAAGTGCCACTATTAGATACCGTGCCGAGACACCAAGATTTGAATGAGTAGCCAGTTCTGGTTGGTGTTGCAGAAGTCAGTACAATAGTTGAAGTAGTGACACTGTCTGAGGATTGGACGGCTGGAATGTTGGCGACAGTGGAGTCACCAGAGTTATCAGCATAAGTGATGCTATAAGCAACAGGATTCGCTACATACATGAGCTTATAGTTAGAGCTAGAGTAGGTACCGCTAGCGTTAGTATAGTCAGCTCTAGCACCAAGAGCGATGGTGTAGTTCTTGGCAGTAGTGTTAGCGACATCGGTTTCGTCTAGTGTGGAGGCAGTAGTGGTAGGTGACGGGAGATAGTTAGAGTTAGCGGAAGAACCGTAGCAGCTTGGTTTGTAGCCCCACTTATTATTGTAGGCAGTAGTATTGAAGGTGGATTCGCTGATTGACTCCGAGATAGAAGAAAGTGAACCACCATTAGTATTAGTTAGTGCGGAAGTATTGTCATTAGATGCAATAGTTAATGTGTAGCCAGTGAAGTTGGTAGTAGAAATACTAAAGGCAGCTCTAGTATCAGTAGTGCCATTAGTACCGTCTGTACTACTAGCGAAAGTACCATTCTCGTCTGTGACAGTAAGATCTACACTAGCAGTGGAACGGGTAGCGGTGAAAGTAATACTAGAATCCTTGGTAGTACCAGCTGCAGCCTCAGTGTCTTCTGTCCTAGTGACATTGTAGAGAGGGACAAATGTTGCTAGTAACAGAAGACCGAGAGAAAAGAGAGATGCGGAACCAAGAATACGAATTCTGCGGAAGTTTTTGATATAGTTCCGGGTACCGCTTAGACTATAGTTGGAAGATGATGAAGAAAAACCTGAATTATTATTGGTACGACTTCGCCATGGTAGTTTACCGATTGCTTTCTTAATTAATGAATAAAGGCTTAAGAATAGCCCATGGCGAAGTACATGATTATTTAAGTTTATAGAAGAGACATTGTAGGAATCGCGAGTAGAGCTGTCCAAGGGCGCTGCGGAGGTTACGACCGAGCGAGCGAGGGGCGTGGCCCCCGTAACGACGGGCGGACACGACCCCGTCCCTTGGAGAGCGGCGCTCGCGATTCCGTCGCAAATATTCTCTTTCTCGACCACTCGGCTAGTGGCTCCCCCGAGTAATTTCTTAAACTGATTTTTGATTTTTTGTATGCCCTTCATGGTGTTACCTCTCCTTATTATTAACACCCTGTAGAATTTGATTACACAAATAGCCCTACAAGGTGTTAATAATTGACAATCTGTATCGGTCGAACCAACATAGACATACAATTCCCTTGTAGGGCTATTTATATCTACGTTAATTCAAAACGAACCGCATAACCAAATTGTCAATTATTAACAAGACCATTATAACTCACCCTCATCCACTTTGTCAATACATTCCTCGCAAATTTCAGCCCATTCGCTTCACACCGAATCTACTATCAACGAAAAAAAGCAGCACGTTCATGCGTGCTGCCGAGTCTAATCCGTCTGAGTCCCCTACATCTTCCTAAGATATTTCGCCACCGCGAGATGCGACGAAACCCGTCCTACGATCACACCAATCCCCATAAACGCAAGATACACTAAAATCAATTTATTTGACTCTAGGACATCCGTAATCGCAGTCACGTCAATCCCATAGCCGCTCAATTTCGGCGCAAAGAACATGAATCCGAAATAACACGCCGTCGCCGCAATTATACCAGCAATCAGTCCACATATCTCCGCCTCAACCAAGAACGGCCCCCGGATGAATCTCTTGTCTGCACCCACCAACTTCATCATATAGATTTCTTCGCGTCGTGAGAAAATCGCCATCCGGATTGTCGAGAAAATAATCAAAATCGATATCACAAGAAACACTGCCGCAAGGATAATTCCACCCGTCCGCGCGATTCTCGCCCACGATGTAATCGTCGCAATTTCTGCCTGATTTACATCATAAGTTGGCAACATCTCATTGTCAATATTCGCTTGGAAAGTTTTGTCAGTTTCGACCAGATTTCGTATACTATCAAGATTGTCAACATCATATACTTTGATCCGCATCGTCGCCTGCATTTTCGAAATCATGAGCGTCTTCATCTCATCATCAAGCACATTCAGGATCTCGTCACTTTCCGCATTTTCATTAATAAACTTATCGTATTCCTCAGTCGAAGTCGACGTCACCACACTCTTGACATTTGCATCCTTCCCAATAATCGCCGCGAGCTCACCCAAAACCTCCTTTGAAGTATTCGGCTTGAGATAAATCGTAATATCAATCTTTTCTCGCATCATCTCAGCAGTACTATTCAAAATCACACTTGCCACCACCGTGACGAAAAGAATAATCAAAGTCACTGCCATCACCGCAGTCGCCGCGCTAGAAAGCCATATGTTCCGAGCAAATCCCTTGGTTCCGTATTTGATAATCCGCCCCTGTTCACGCAACGGATGGTTTGCCTTGGTCTTTTTCATTACCTTGAGACCACGTTTGGTGATTTTTTTCAGATTTTTTTCTTTTTCGTCGGTCATTTTATCTCACATTCTTCTTCAAGTTTTTATATTATCTTCTTTTTCGTAGCATATCCGGGCTTCCGAATCACGCGCACAGGCACTGGCGTCTCATCAAGCTTATATATACCGCCATTTTTCTGGTCATTCACAATCTTACCATCTTTCATCGTGATAACACGTTTCTGTAGGCTATTCACGATATTTTCATTATGCGTCGTAACTAGAATAGTAGTACCAAAATCATTAATTTTCTTCAGCAAATGAATAATCTCACCCGTAGTTAGCATATCAAGATTCGCCGTCGGCTCATCCGCAATCAATATTTTCGGCTGCCTCGCTACACTTCGTGCAATCGAGACACGCTGTTGCTGCCCACCAGACAATTGGTCTGGAAATTTCTTCGCCTGGTCCAAAAGGTCCACCAGCTCCAACACCTTCGGAACAGTACTACGAATCTCTTTGCCACTCATCCCCGCAATCTCTAGCGCAAAGGCCACATTCTCATAAACCGTCCGCTTCGGGAGCAACTTAAAATCCTGAAAAACCACTCCTAGTCTCCGTCGATACCCAGGAATATGACGTTTTTTTACATAATCAAGGTCAATCCCACCAATGATAATCTTCCCAGAATCAGGATTCTCTTCTTTTGTGATCATTTTCATCAAGGTAGATTTACCAGCGCCAGACTTTCCAACCAAGAATACGAATTCATTCGGCTCAATATGAAGCGACACATTATCAAGCGCCGGTTCTTTATCACCAGCATAAGTCTTCGTAACCGAATCAAGTAAAATCATAGTTCTATTATAACATAAGTTTAATAAAACTCTAAATGAAAAGTAATGTTTTTCTCGTCAGTTCCATCTGCTTGGTATATTCCGACCGGAGTAATCACCGCCTCAGGATATTTGGCACGCACTTTTTCAAGTGTCTTTGCGTAGCTTTCTTTTGTACTAATCGTCACATCTTGCTTATCTTTCAAAACAAACTGCCCCACTTTCCGAGTCGGCTCGCTAAATACCACTATCAGCTCCATATTTAGCTCAAAGCCCGCAAGATACTCGGCAAGCTTGAAATTCCTTTTCACCGAGTTCTTAAATTCCCCCACCACGCCGAGATAATGCCCCTTCACCCATATCTCCGCAGCCCGTAATTTTTCAAATGGAACCTCCATTGCACCGTCTTGCTCCAGTGGTCTATACTCTGCCTCGATATTCAAACTCTTGAGAAGCTCATCGACATAATATTTCGCTTTGTAATAAGCAGTGCCTGTACCCTTTCGCTCCGCGATTACGCCGCCCAGTCTCATTGCTTCTACCGGTACATTCTCATCATCCATCCCCCACGCTTTTTGATAGACTTTGTTCATTTCAAAAATCGCAAATTTATCTACCGGCATCTTCTGATTCATATAGGCCTTATCAAGTAGACTTGGTACCAGACTTTGCCTCACTAGCTGCAACTCCGGCGAAATCGAATTCACGATTTTATATGAATTCGCGATATCGATACCAGCTTTCTTGAGAAGCCGCTCACTCACGAAGCTATATGTCAATACTTCGTTGGCGCCAAATTCCTTCAAAGTCTCGCGCACGACCGACTTCATCTCCCACATTCTGTTCGTATCAGCCGTCCCATGTTTTGGAAGAGTCGGCGCTATATTATCATAGCCATTAAGTCGTCCGACTTCCTCAATTATGTCTTCCTTGATATGGATATCCGTTCTCCAAGCTGGCACAGTTATCATCAAGACACCACGATGCTTTTTTACTTCGAAATTCACATTTTCTAGCGTCTTTGCGATTTTCTCATCAGAATACTCAGTGCCAAGTAACTCATTGATTTCGCGAGTCGTAATTTCAATCTTCACTTGCTTCTCGGGATTCTTATACGCATCTGTCTCATCTGCAATTCTAAAACCGTCCACGAGCAACGCCCCCGCCGCTTCCGCAACATCTAGCGTCTGGTACGTCGGCTGCCCCTTTGTGAATCTCGTAATCGCCTCCGAGAAAATTCCATGCACCATTTGCGTCTTACGCAGATTATACAGACTAAACGTAGCTGATTCTATGATGATATTACGCGTGTTTTCGTCAATCTTGGTGGACATTCCACCCATTGCCCCCGCTAGCGCCACCGGCGTATCTCCCGCCGCAATCACGATATCAGTCGGAACAAGAGCCGCCTCTTTCCCATCAAGTAGTGTTAATTTCTCACCCTCTCGCGCCAATCTCACCACGATTTTAGCTTTGTTACCACCACTTATTTTTACCAATTTATCATAATCAAAAGCATGGAGTGGCTGGCCAGTTAAGAGCATCAAATAGTTCGTTACATCCACAATCGGATCTACCGGCCGCATCCCCGATTTCGCTAGAATTGTATCCATATAATCTAGATATTTTTTCTTCAGCTCACCGTGCTTCTCAAGCACAATCGCCGAATATCGCGGACAAATCGCGTCATCCATAATCTTGACATCAACCATATCTGATGACGGTTTGCGTCCATACGTGCCCGTATTCGCATTACCAAAATCTAGAAAATCGCCACGAAATTCCTGCCCAGTAATCCCCGCTACCTCTCTTGAGAATCCAATCATACCAAAAGTATCTGGCCTGTGCGTCAAAGACTTATTCTCGATTTCGAGCACCAAGTCTTCTAGCTCAAACACGTCCGCGAGCCGATCACCAGCCACAGCCATTTCAGGATTGATTTCAACAATCCCTGAGTGATCATCACCAAAATCTAGCTCATCCGCACCAGCAAGCATACCATAAGATTCATACTGACCAAGCATTTTACGTTTACCGATTACGAATGGTGAATCTTCATGTACTGACGCCGGCACTACAGCCCCTGGAGCAATCCACACGGCAAGCATCCCGTCTCGCACATTTGGAGCACCACAAACTACCTGCACGAGACCATTTTCCTTTGGCACTTTCGCCACTTCAACATTTCCGACATCAACTTGACAAATTGTCAAATGTGTGTCAGGAATCTTTTGAGCCGAAACTACTCGTACCACATAAATATTATCATATTTATGCGTTTCATCAATAACACCTTCTACTTCTACGAGTCTCGCGCCGATTAGACGAATCAATTCTTCATTCGGCATCTCAATCTTTACGAACTTTTTTAGCCAATTCAGCGATATTTTCATTATTTAAACTCCCTCAAAAATCTTAAATTGCCCGATTCGAAATTCCTTACATCCATCAGCCCAAATCTGAGTATCACCAATCTGTCAATTCCTCCGCCCCAAGCAAAGCCGTGATATTTCTCCGGATCAATTCCTGCCATTTTAAGGACATTCGGATGAATCATTCCGCATCCCAACATCTCGAGGAAATCGCCTTTTTTCCCGCCAAGTGACTTTGGTTTCTCGATCAAAAACTCTAGTGACGGCTCTGTAAATGGAAAATACCCAGGTTGCGTCCGAATATTTAATTTCTGCTCATAATATTTTTCAAAGAATTCACGCAAAATCCCCAACATATCACCCATTGTACATTTTTCGCTCACATACACACCCTCACATTGATAGAATGTGTGCTCATGCGTCGCATCAACATCTTCGTTCCGATATACTCGCCCAGGGACCACCACCGCAATATCCTGGCCCGCATCAAGTCGTTCCTTATACATTTTAAGCACTCTGTGCTGCATAGTCGACGTATGCGCCGGCGGGATTAGTCCTTCTTCCGTCCGAAACGTGTCATACCCATCACGCGCCGGGTGCTCCTTAGCAAAATTCAAAGCATCGAACATATGATATTCGTCATCGAGCTGTCTACTCTCTACTACATCAAATCCCATCATTTGATAAATCTTAGTCACCCTATCAAGCTCCACCATCAAAGGATGTCTTGACCCATCAAGTACTGGATAGAATTCCGGCATCTTTTCATTAGCTGCCGTCGGCGCCGTGACGTCAAGCGGCTTTACCTCACCATCAAGCGCCGCTTCCTCTGCTAAGCGTATTTTTTCCAGAATCGCCATTTTTTTGGCATTCAGCTGCCGCCCAAACTCACCTCGTTCTTTTGGATCGAGATCCTTTATCTTCGCATATTCATTATTGAGAGCTTTCAGCTCCTGCTTCAATATCAGAAAATCACTCATATATCTATATTATACCAGAAAATCCCCATCTTGGCACTATAATATTATTATAAACCAACTACACTTTTTGCGATTTCCGAATATTTTGCGTCTTCTTCGTGCTCTGCCACCACTTCGTCATATATTTTATGACGAAGTCTCGCCGTCTTACTTTCTTTTTCCTCAAGTAGCGACCGCACGGTATCATACGCCACATATGCCGACATAATCGCACCGAAATTATCACTCTCGCCATTATTAACGTACGCTTCGCCCGTCGCTTTCTTAATTTCGCTCTCATCTAGTCCATTACATGGCTCTTCAAGGTCCGAGGCACCCTTAAAAACCACCGAGATGAATTTCTTTATCGCCGCGATGATTCCCGTTCCATCTTTTTTTTCTTTCAATAGTTCGCATGCCTGATAGCTTTTTGGCCCAAAATTGGTTCTACGGTTTGACGCATTCGCCAGTCCCTCAGCAAGTTCGCTATTTGGATCAATCTCACCATCCTTATCAAAAGTCCCCGCCGGCAAGATGCTTTCAAATTTTGCCTGGTCGTAATCCATATAACCAGTATAAATCGTATTGATCTGTCCGCCATAAGCACCGCACGCAGCCGACGTAGTTTTCACCGACACACACTGTCCGATTATTCCAGAGATTCTCTGTTCACTATTCTCCGCCATAGCATCCCCGTTCAGACTTTTTACCGAGTCCGAAGCTAGGCTCCCTACGGTGCTAGCCGCAAGTGCAAGCCCACCGACATTTTTATTTCCACCATAATTCCGAATTGCCATCGCTCCAATTTTTCTAACTAAACTTCCCAAGAAAGTATGTGGCGAGCTAATGTCAAGCGGACTTTTTGTTGCCTTATCCGCCTCTGCCTGCCGCGCCAACACTACGTCCACTTCTTTTTGATACGCCAAGACCTGCGCCTCAGTCGACGGCATCGCCGCTAGTACTTGTTGATTGATCGTATTCGACACCGTAAGCGCCCCATCCACAATCCGGTTCCCACCTACCTCACTTTGGAATGTTTCCGAATTCTTGTCCACTATCCCAATTTTTATCGCACCAGACGCTTTTCCGATTACACCGGAATCAGCCGAAAAAGCCCCCGGATCTTTCGGGTCATCCAAATCTCTCACCAAATTATTCATCACAAATCCCTGTCCTGACATTTTCTCGCCATTCGACGTCACCACTGTATCAGTCACCGCTGTAGCGCTCTCCTGCCCAGTCATATACAATATCCTATCCCTAGAAAAATTTAGCGCCTCTTCTTTCGAGAACTCCGCCCCGCTCACCGCCGCCAAGAAATTCTGCGTATCGATAATTGGCTTATTAGATGTCTTTTCTTCACCAGTCGTCACATCCGTATACGTCACTTCCTCCCCGCGCATCAGCGTATTCATTAGTTCATTGACTGGTCCGTCTCCTCTGACCTGTGCCCTCTCGATTGATTCTATTACCACGCCAAAAGCTGCCGCTGCCGAATACGGCTCATTAGATTGTAGCGTCGTATTTAGAAGCTGTGCCGCATTTTCATTCGCCGTCGTCCGAATCACATCTTGCCCATCATTATCTTGAAACGATCCTGCCGCCACCGCACCAGTGAGCGCTAGAGCCTTCTCCGCATTCGTACCGTTCGTTTTCTCATCAAAAGTTCCTAGACCAACATATACCCACTGCTCATCAGCGCAGTCATCATTTTTATCCCATGCCACGCACCGCCATTCCCACTTATTATATTGTCCCACCGTATCTAGGCTCGAATATCTGTCTAGCGCCCCCGCCATCATCTCATCAAACTGTTTTTGATCTTCCTTCGCATCTCCAGTCGATTCAAAGTCTCGAAATGTATTACGCTCTATCCCCATGTTCTTATATACCTGATTCACTTCGTCACTATAATAATATCTCGCCGCAATATCCGTCGCATCCGTCACTGCCGCATACATTTCTGGTGTCGATTCGATCTTCGCCACAAAGTCATCCGCCTTTACTATTTCATTTCCAAATCTCACCGCCAGCTCACCAGTCTCCATGGTCTCGACGCTACTGGTCGTCGCTAGCCCGCTATCAAGTCCCGCAATGTATTCATTTGTCCGCACGAATTCCCCCGCAATTGTTACCTGTCCCACTTCGACGCCATTTTCAAGAAAATCTGCCGCTAGCTGGTCGGGCATTTTTCCTTCTTTTAGAAACATCGCTACCGTATGTATACTTAGCTCCTCCAAAATTGCCGCGGTATCAGTAAAACCAGTCGACCGAAAGGTATTTTCTTTAATCCACCCTACCGACAACTTCCTTAAGACCGGTAATCCTAGCGCCACAACAAAAATCAATACAATCCCGCCAATCGCCAACATTGGCGCTTTACTAATTACTCCTTTTCCGCTTTTCTTGCCCGAATCATCCTGCGATTTACCGGAGCCTTTGAAGAATCCTCCCCGGCTCCCCGCATCCAAACTACCGCCATTATTGTATAGTCCGCCGCTCTCACTGCTATCACTAGCATTATCTTCTGCCGCACGTAGCCTTTCTTCTGCCCTCCTCTCACTTTCTTCAGAAGTTCCAATTTTCTTCCCATCACTTCGCTTCAAAAAATCTGGCGTTCTCGTGTCATCAGGAGTTGTCCGACCATTATCCATATATTTATTATAACACTAATGGTTGAGCCCGACAATAATCAAAACCACGACCGCAATAATACCAACCAGCACCCAAAGCCAAGCAAATTTTCCCGTTTTCTTAAAATCCTTTACATACTCGCTATCTTCGGTAAAATCCGGATCAGCCTTGCCGTCATTTCGCTGAGTCCGCTCCATTTTTTCTTTCAGATCCGTATCAATCCTTCTCGTCAAATCTTGGTTGATATCGTCTTCTTTTGTCATCATTACGCCCATTTTTATTCCTCTTTTCTTTAACTTTTTTCATTATATCACAAAAAATATGCTATAATGTAAATAATATTAGTTAAAGGAGGAATAATGGCAACAAAGAAGCCAAAGTCGTCCGCAAAGTCCAACAAGGCTAAGACGACAAAACCGAAAACTGCCGCGAAAACTGTAGAGAATCCAGTATCCGAGGCTCCAAAAACCAACACAGAAGTGGCCGAAACTACCACGACTACAGACGTAGCTACCACCACTTCTACCACTACCGTATCTGCTGCAACCAAAGAGTCCTGCTTCAAAGGTTTCTTTAGCCGCAAGTACGAAGGCAAGGAAGGTATCCTTACCGTTTTCAAAAATCATAAATTCTACGGCGCATTGCTCGGCGAAGTTCTTGGCACCATGCTTATCACATTGATGCTCTTCGCTTGCTCGCTCATGGGTATCCATTCTACCGCTACCTATGCGTTTGCATTAGTCGCAATCCTGATTGCCATCTACGCATTCTCAGGTGCTTGCCTCAACCCAATCATTACCGTTGGCATGATGGCGACCCGCCGTATGTCGGTTATCCGTGGTGTGATGTATATCATTGCTGAGATTATCGGCGCGTGGCTTGGCTGGCTCATCTTCAATTCATTCCATCTTGCTGGCGGTGACACCGCATATGCTCTTAGCAAAATGGCTACAATCGAAGAAGGTAAGTTCTGGATTATGGCCATGGTTGAACTCATGGGCGCAATCATCATCGCGTTCTTCTTCTCGCGTGCTCTCAAGTACAAGCGTAGCGTCTTCACTTTTGCCGCTACCGCTGCAGGTGGCATGATTCTAGCCATCCTTATCGGCTATGTTATCTCCGCTGCATTCTTTAGCATGAATAGTAATTTCGTGATGAACCCAGCCGTAGCCTTGATGTTCCAAATCTTCCCGACCGCTGGCGAGAACTTTGGTGAAATCATGGGCGGCGTCATGCAGGCTCTCTCACTCTGGGTCATTCTACCAATGATCGGCGGCGTCTGCGGATTCTACCTATCTGATTTCACTAGCAAGCTATCTAGCGAAGAATAGTAGATACCCACAAAATAACTCCCGTTTCGGGAGTTATTTTTTATCTTTCTTTAGGGAATAGCGGACTATCCGGAGGCATTATCTCGCCATCAAAGATTGCCGATATTTTTTCAGCAGTCCCAGGGATAAACGGAGCAAGCATCGTATTGACATTTAGAATATCTCGAGCAATCTCCGTCAGGCAGTGAGTCAGTTTTTCCGTTTCCCCCGCCTTCGCCATCATCCACGGCTTTTCATCGTCTAGTTTCTTATTGATTGCCTGTACTTTTTCCCAAGCATAGTCCATCGCTTTAGAGAATTCATATCCATTCATTAGCTCGCAATATTCTTGTGCTAGCCCAGAATCCGCCTCGATTCTTAAACTTGGCACATTCTTATGTATCAATGTCGCAACTCTTTGTACTAAATTGCCGAGATCATTTGCGAGCTCATTATTATACGCATTCTCAAATTTCTCCCACGTAAAATCTGAATCCGCAAAAGTGTCAATATGCCTCAAAAAGAAATACCGGAAAGCATCCACCCCATGTTTTTCTATTACTTCCATCGGTTCCACTACATTGCCAATCGATTTTGACATTTTCTGACCATTCGCCAAAATGAAGCCATGTGTCGTAATCGTCTTTGGCAAAGGTAATCCTAGCCCAATCAGCATCGCCGGCCAGATTATAGCATGAAATCTCAAAATATCTTTCCCGACAAATTGCGCAGTCGCCGGCCACCACTCACTAATGTCTTTATCCGGATAACCAAGCACGGTAATGTAATTTGAAAGTGCATCTATCCATACGTACATCACCTGCGATTCGTCATCTGGTACCGGCACCCCCCATGTTAGCTGCGATACTGGTCGCGAGATTGAGACATCTGGCGAATCTTGAATTAGCTTCAAAACTTCCTTCTCGCGATAATCTGGCAAAATCAACATCTTACCACTTGTGATTGCGTCAATTATTTCCTGTTTGAAATCTGCGATTCTGAAATAATAATTTTCTTCAGACAACTTTTCATATGGTTTTTGATGATCCGGACAGACGCCGCCATTTTCCTCGTATTCTTTATCTGTCACATAGCGTTCACATCCATTACAATACCAACCAGTATACTCGGACTTATAGATATGCGGTTCTAGCTTCTTCCAGATCTCTTGCACTCGCTTCTCATGTTCAGTGTCGGTTGTCCTAATAAAATCAGTATTCGTGACATTCAACTTTTTAATAAATTCTTGGAACTTTTCCGAATTCTTCTTCACATATTCTGTAGTCGGTATTCCTAATTCCTTTGCTTTTTGGAAAATTTTGTTTCCATGCTCATCTGTCCCCGCTTGAAATCTGACTTCATTTCCAATCATTCGATTATAGCGCGCAAAAACATCCGCCAAACAATAATCCATTGCGTGCCCAATATGCGGCGCACCATTTACGTACGGAATTGCCGTCGTCAAATAGACTTTCTCCATAACACTTCCTTTCAAATTTTAATGCGACTAGCTATTTAGCTGCATGATTAAGACCGCAGCCAGTGCGATTACCACCATTCCGCCTACCACCGCTAGTAAAATCATCGTCGTTTTATTATTCTTCTTTTTAGCTGCCTTAGGTTTATTCTGTGCCATCTGTGACGCAGGATCATTAAACGCTACACTTGGAGTCTTTGTATTTTTGCCTCCAGCTTTTTGGAACATACTCGTATCCACCGGAGCCGTCGCATTCTGCGAACCATTGGCCGGCATCGATATTGCGCTACCAATCGACCCGGGAACCGGCGCAGCCGCTTTGAGTGGAGCTTTCAGCTCTTCCTCAATCGGATCCGGCGCTTTTGGTGGTGTCGGCATCGTGATTGGATCAGTCGCACCAAAAGCCGACGGCATCGCACCCTGTTGTATCCCACCGTCCATCGCCCCACCGATATTTGGCACAGTCATCGTATCGATGGCTGGCGTCGTCGTGTCAAAACTTGGAGAAGCCATAATATTAGCACCTGGCATCGCCATAGTATCAATGCTTGGCGTCGCCACCGTGTCAATGCTCGGCGTCACCATCGTCGCAGGATTCACGTCATTATTCATAGCCGGCACGGCCTGCTCAGTCTGTAAAGTCTGTTCCGTAACAAATAGACTCGGGTCGACTTGCGGCAAACCAATCACTGGTGTGCCTGTCGCCTCACCAAGATTTTCCCCGCTCGACATTCCCCCATCATTCGGGTCAAATCCAGGTGTTGGGTTTAGTATTGGACCAGATGTTGTTGAATCCATATTTTCCTCGCGCTTAAGTGCTTTTTACTTATTTATATTTTATCATATTTTTGATTTTTTCACAAGTTTCACGATTCTCGCTCATTCTTGCTGTCGTATTTTTATACTTTTAATCGCTGACCTTATCGTGTTAATCGATTTTTGTAGCTCTATTCCCTCGTTCTCTGCGATTTTTACATCGAGTCGCCTCGCTATCCCGGCTCGACCCACCACTGCCGGCCATCCATATGCCACTTCCGCATAATCATCGATCGACGACACCGGAAGAATCCGATTCTCATCATTGAAAATCGCATTTACTATCTGTACCACACATGCCGCGATACCATAATATGTCGCGCCTTTTTTCTCAATAATCGCATAAGCTTCATTTTTCACATATTCTGAAATCTCGCCAAGCGTCTGCTCTGGCAACATCTCGCTAATCTTCGCTCCGCCCATATCTGCAAGCGACCAAAGCGTCACCTCGCTGTCGCCATGCTCGCCCACTTGGTAGGCATGTACCGACTTCGGGTTGACATTGAGATACCCCGCAACCCGTTGTCTTAGCCGAGCAGAGTCCAGTATCGTCCCAGAGCCAATCACCTTCTCTGCCGGCAACCCCGAGAACTTCCATGTATAATACGTCAGCACATCCATCGGGTTCGTCACCACCACGAAGATCCCCGTGAACCCAGCATCCATAATCTGCTCGACCATTCCTTTCAAGATGTTGACATTCTTCTTGAGTAGCTGCATCCTAGTCTCGCCCGGCCGCTGTGCAGCACCCGCCGCAATTACCACGATATCACAGTCTCTCGCATCTTTATAAGTCCCATTCCGAATCTTTGCATAGCTCGGCGCCACCGCGAGAGCATCCGAGAGATCCATCGCCTCACCCTCTGCATCGCTTGCCAAAATATCCGTGAGTACGATCTCATTCACCGCCGTCCGTTGATTTATCAAAGCAAAAGCAATCGACGCCCCAACATTACCAGTGCCCACAATCATGATTTTGTTGTTATCCATACTTACAATTATAGCATAACTATTATTAAACTATGCTATTTTTATATACACAGTATTGTTGTGTAATTCATTCGCATCGAGGGACATAAAGAAAAAACGCCTTTAGGCGCTTTTTCGCTGTAGAGGCGGAGTGACGTGGTATAATCTTTGATTACCACGTCACGAAGCTCCCGAGATGCGACGAATTATGCAACAATACTGTATACTAATATGTTCTAGTCATAATTTAACAGACTTTCGAAGTATAACTTCAGCTCTTCTGCTACAAATTCATCTCGTGAATAATTCTTCTCGAGCTCTGCTATGAACTTCGGCGCCTGTCTAGCCAACCGCGCGCGCCGATACTCTTCCCATTTCTTTGCTTCATCCGCATCCAAACTCTCCGGATAGTTCCTACCCTTGTAGTGTAGCAAAAGCTCAGGCAGCCGCAAGTCGTGGAAGTCAGGGTGAAAATCTGCCAGCTTATTCTTGTCTGCATTCCGGACTGCTGCCACCTTCACGCGGTCACTATCATTCAAGAATCTATCATAGAGAGCCTGCTCTGGTTCCTCAGCCGGTGGCCATTCCGGACGCGCTTCCATTTCTGCCACCGCTCGTTCGATTATCTCCGGATGAGCCTTGAGACTCTGGAGATTCTTTTTGACTTCTTCTAGGCTAAGGCCTATCTTCTTCCATCCGTCAGCCTTATTTAACACCGCAAGCGGCGCCACCGCAGGACATTTGTTAAAACATAATTCTTTGATAATTGGGAAAAGGCTACGCTCGCCCTGATCGGGTGACGAATCATATCTTAAGTCATACACTAGTACATTCCCATTCCTACCATGCGCTACCGGAATCACTACCGTTGTCTTATTGTGTTCCGAATTATATCTCCCACTCGCGTACACTATCGGCTGTGGGTTATCGAGGTCGACCAACTTCATCACTTGTCTTTTATCGCGCATTCTTAACATATATTCAAACATCTCCGGCTGCTTCTCGCGAATCAATCTCGCCACCGCAATCGTCGCATAGACATCCGAGAGCGCATCATGTGCATGTTCATGTTTCAGTCCATTTAGCTTCGTAATGAGCTCGAGCCGGTTCGTCGGCTTACCATCTTCTGTCACTGGCCACTCTATTCCCTCTGGGCGCAGCGCCCGCGTGAGCCGCACCACGTCGAGCATATCCCACCGACTCCTGCCGTCCTTCCATTCCCACTCATAAGGGTCATAGAAATTTCGCCACAGCGTCGCCCGCATGAATTCATCATCGAATCTCACCGTGTTAAATCCTAGCGCGATTGTGTTCGAGACAAACACCTCGTTAGTCACGTATTTACAAAACTCCGCCTCCGAGATACCATCTCTCAGAGTCTCTTGTGGTGTAATCTTCGTCACCATAATCGCCGCCGGGCTCGGCAACGCGTCGTCCGTCATCTTGACTAGAATATTCACTGGCTCACCAATCGGATTTAACTCCATATCCGTCCGCTGTCCCGCGAATTGCATGATTCTATCCGCCCGCTGGTTTAGTCCGCTCGTCTCAAGATCATAGAAGAAAAATGTCTTATCCATATCCTCATTATAGCATAAAAATCGTCAAACCCAGATTCGTAAAATTGCATCGTAGTCCAGGAATCGAATTCAACAATAACCCCACCATAGAAGTGGTGGGGCTATCATTTTCCTTTGAGACACAATCTGTATCGCTTTTACGCACCGAACAAGCAGCGCACTGGGAAACCGCGCCTGCGACTGCTATAATCGGCGGGATAGACACTGCCTGAACCGAAGAACAGATCGTAGGCGTAAGAGCTACCGTTCACCGTAGACGACCAATAGTAGCCGTACGACCCGCCATCGCTGAACGAGGTACCATTGAAATAGCCCGAAAGCAGGAAGTTCGGCGTGGTCCCAGGGCCAGCTAGGCTTAAAAATGTCGGGGGATTATCTGGATTTTCGTAATAACTACTAGTAGGCATACCATATTGTGTAGCCATTAGCCAGAAATCACCAGTCTCCCAGTTGTTATTTGAGTTAGCAGCTGCATCACTAGTTGTAGCAGTTGGCAGTCTCCAACCTTTAGGACAGATAGAGCCAGAAGCATTATAACCATTATCAGTCACACTTGATCCTGTCCCTGCCGTAGCAGCGACATACGAATAGTACGAATAACACGGTGACCCATCCCCACAGTATGTACTATTAGAATTATAAACCGTCGCAGCAGTATCTGAACTAAAATCTGGCGAGTTGCTAGACTCCGGCAACGTAAAATTCGTCGTCACATCCGAGTCGGCGCTCGTCACCGTTGTGCCGCCCGCGAGATTTAGGTTCGACGTCATCCAATACTTCCCATCCGCAAGCTTCGCTACTTTGTAAGCCTGGTTATCACGCTTATCATAGAGCGTCGTCTTGTCTCCGACATTCGGCAGCATCGTCGCAAGCGACTGTGATGTCACATCCTGCATGTAGGTCCCGTCAGTCACCACTGAGTTCGCCACCGCGATGAAATTCACCACATTCGTATAGTCGCCCGCTGCTTGGCTCGGGCTAGCATACGCACCAATCTGGAAGGCAGTCTTACCAGTCGTCGCATCAGTCGGCGCATTGGAAGCATTCACCGTCGTCGGCGTCGCTGTATAGAGTGCCAGCGCCCCAAAAGTCGTCCCACCATCAATCGTATATCCCCACTTGCCGACCGAGAGAGCATTTTCACCACTCCCGATCATCCCGAAGGTCCCGTTTTCCGCTACCAGATTCGTCGTCGTGTTCGACGCGTCGCCAGTCGTCGCTTTCAGGGTATAGCCAGTCACATCGTTTGTCACTACCGTCACGTCAACAGTATTGCTATTCTTCGCTGTATTTGGAGAAAGCTCGTCAATCACAAGACTCGATCCCGACAGACTCACCGTCATCGTCGTATCAAACTGAAAAGTTAGTGGTATAGTATTGCTCTTATACTCAAGCGCACCTACCCCAGTTCCAACTGCAGTCGCACCAATCGCTACTAATGTTATTCCAAGTATGACTATATTTTTTAACCTTCTCATGGTTAATATTATACCACAAGCCAAATAAAAAAATCAACATTTTTCTTCGTCTTTTCGTACTGATTTCCACAACGCTGCAAACCACAAAAAATTCCCCCAGATTAATTCTGGGGGAACGGTGCTAACTCTGGAGCTACCCGGTAGAATTCTTCAAAGAACCCTACCGGCGCGAGCGCCGATACTCTTTCGTGACCCTCGATAGCCTGCACCTCCTCGGTGAATTCAACCGGCTTTTCGGAAATCCCAAAGAGCATCTCCATCTCGAGCCGCATCTGGGTATTACGCTTATCGCGCTCCGCCCGGCGAATGGCTTCTTTTCTTTGCCGAATCTTTATTTCCTGACTCGCAAAGACGCGGTCGATTACTGCCGCGATCATCAAAATCGCAAACGCCCCAATCAACCACAGTTCGAACTTCGTATAGAGTTCGATGTCTCCGGTCGACCGATGAGACGCCGCATATCTTTCGAGATTGGCACTATAAAGCATATTCCAGAGATTAGTGATAAGGTTCTTCATTACAGAACCCTCCCTTCAAGTAATGATATAATCTCATTATATCACACTTATGCTATTTTGTCAAGATTTTCAGGCTCCTGCGGCATTGTTTCGCTATTTAAACTGAGGACTATAAAGGCCTCTGTGCCCTACATACCGTAATCTATACCATAATTCGCATACTGCACTCTGAGGTATGCTGCATCTAGCTCTGCTGCTAGTGTTTTCAGTGGCTCTTCTTTCGCTACCGCCATCACGAGGAACTTAAGCGGCTTATTATATCCCCCACATATTTCCATTCTTTCGCCATAAGCGTATTCTCCAGGAATCGTAATCTCTCGTACTCCACCAAGCTTCATTCCGACCACCCCAGTATTCCAGCCCTCAATCATCCCGAGCGACGCATCAATCGCTTTCGAGAAAGCCGTCGAATTTTCCTTGTCATTCAGTGACGAATCAAATATCGTCCCATCCGCGCACCATCCCGCATAAAATGCTAGATAATCTGTATCATCTTTTTCAAGTGTCTTCCCGTCCCCCTCGACCAGATCACGTGTCTTCACTTCCCCCTCGTTTGCCGCTGATTCGTCGTAAGTCTTTATCCGGCTCTTATTAGCGATATACTTCGCGTACTCAGCTTTCGTAGCCTCCTGGAACTTCGCCAACTTCTCATCGTAGTCTTTCTGGTACTCAGCTTTTTTCGCATCCGTTATCTCAGACACCGTGTCCCCTGTCTTAGAGGTCCCGCTTCCGCTCGCGACAATCGCAACATACCCCGCGAGCATCGACCCCACCATAATAATCCCAATTAACGCAATCGCTACTCTCTGCCAAGTTTTCGTCTTTAATTCTTTTTCTTCCATATTCACTCCAATCTTCTCCCATTATAACACAAAAATCCCCCGTTTACCGAGGGATTTTGTACTCCAGCTTCAGGACTCTCTTTAAGTCGCGTCAATTGACAAGAAACTCTCCGAGAATCTTTAAGCTTCTTTCTTCGCTACTGGCTTCTTAAGAATCGCAACTTTCTTAAACGACCCGCCCGCCTTTTTGATTGCCTCAACGGCAGTCTTAGAAGCAAACTGCGTCTCGAGCTCAATCTTAGAAGTAAGCTCGCCACGAGTGATAACTTTCACTTTCACAAATGGATTCGTGATTAGTCCAGCTTCAGAAAGAGCATAGTTGTCAACTTTCCCTGACAAATCATTCAAACGATCAGTATAGACCACTTCAGCCTTTGGATGGAAGCTCTTGAAGCCTTTCAGCTTTGGCACAGCCTGCATAATCGCACGCTGACCGCCCATGAATCCAGCCGGCATCTTAGAATGACCAGTACGAGCCTTCTGACCTTTAGTACCACGGCCGGCAGTTTTACCTTGTCCAGCCGAAATACCACGCCCTTTCCGTGATGGACGAGTATTGCCAGTTACTACTAAATCATTGTATTTCATTACTTATCCTCCTTCTTCGGAGCAGCTTTCTTAGCTGGCGCCTTCTTGGTAGCTGGCTTCGCACTGGTTTCAGTCTTGGCTTCAGCCTTAGCCTCTGCTTTGCTTTCATTGCCAGTCCAATTCTTGCGAGGGACTTGCGCACGCAAGCCTTCGATTACAGCATAGGCAATGTTTACCTTGTTGGTCGAGCCAAGCGACTTCGAAATCAGGTTCTTCACCCCAGTGAGGCCCATAATCGAACGCACTGTACCACCAGCGATAATACCAGTACCAGGCGCAGCTGGCTTCATGAGGACATCAGCGCCAGTAATCTTGGTGCGACTCTCGTGGCAAATCGTCTCACCATTCATATTGAAGGTAATCATCGATTTCTTAGCCTTAGCAGTAGCCTTAGCGACCGCAGAAGTCACATCGCCACCTTTAGCTACACCGATACCAACTTTATTTTTATGATTCCCAATCGCGACAAGCGCCTTGAAGCGCATCCGGCGACCACCTGCTACGGTGTGAGAAACACGATCGACGCTAATTGTGAGCTCGTCAAATTCCTTTGGACCCACATCAGCCTTCACGCGGTCGCGACGACCACGGCGATCCATCTTGCGGCCAGCAATATCGCGAGTCTGCTTTGTTGCAGCCACCTTGTCTTCCATTTTCAGGGTGCCAGATTTGTTTACTACTCTTGGGGCTTTTTTCTCTGTTTCAGGCATATTAGAACTCCAATCCTTCCTTGCGAGCAGCATCAGCGAGCGCCGACATCCTGCCTGCATATAATTTAGAACCACGATCGAATACTACCTTTGAGATCTTTGCCGTCTTTGCCTTCTTTGCAATTTCTGCACCAATCTTGGCTGCCTTTTCGCTCCTACTGCCAGTCATTTTCGCTCCGACAGTCGTAGCATAAGCTAGCGTAGTCTTCTTATCATCGTCAATAATTTGTGCCGTCACGTGGAGATTCGAAAAATGAACGCTGAGCCTTGGGCGCTCCGCTGTACCATGAATCTTTGCACGAGTACGATTTGCTCTCATTTCAGCTTTCATTATTTCTTCCCTGCCTTTCCAGCCTTGCGGATAATTACTTCATCCACGTACTTGATGCCTTTGCCCTTGTATGGCTCTGGCTTCTTGAGGCTACGGATTTCCGCCGCGACCTGACCAACTTTCTGTTTGTCAATGCCAGATACGGTGATTTCCATTTTATTGGTAGTAAGTTGGACACCTTCTGGAGCTTTGTATTTCACTGGATGTGAAAAACCAAGCGCCATCTCGATTTCTTGTCCACCGCCCGAAAGACGGAAACCTACACCGTTGATTTCTAGTTTTTTCTCGAATCCCTTGGTTACGCCTTCAACAGCATTATTCAGCAATGCTCTCTGAAGACCATGCCAAGCCCGAGACTTTGGCTCATCATCACTTCTCGTGACGATCACCTGAGTGCCTTCAACCTTTGTAGTGGTCTGAGGCTGAACCGGAACGATGAGCTGACCCTTCGGCCCTGCGACAGTAATCTCCTTGTCGCCGACCGTGATTGTCACTCCCGCCGGAATATCGATGGGTTGTTTTCCGATACGACTCATATCTTCCTTTACTTTAATATCTCTACTATTATATCACACAATCTTAGAAAACACAATAGTGGGCTAGATTTCTCTAGCCCACTTAGAATGTGTATGTATGACCTTTTGTTTTAAATTTGTTTTGGAGGTTTGTTTTAAACGTTTGTTTTAGTTTAAGTAGTTTATTTCACATTTTTGTCGAAGCGTACACGCGCGTTCTTACGACGGCTATGCACAAAGATCTCCATCGCCACCATCGCAATCGTCATTACGACTACACTCGCAATAAGACCGGTAAAGTTCGCACTCGAACTCTCGCTACCAGTAAATGCACCAGTATCCGGAGTCAAAGTCTCAGGGAATTCCGTCGCAGATGCGAGTATACCATACGAGCTAAGGTGAGTCGTGGTGAATGATAATACCAACCAATCACTTTCCTCGTTTCTTTGGACCTCAGCATCAAGAATCTCTGCAATCTTACCTTCATCATTGATATAGGCTACTTTAAAGTAGTTCATCCCCTCATAATCCGTCGCTTTTAGCACCAAGTCTATATCAATGCTATTGTTGCTCACGGAGACGACTTCATCAGTATCTTGATTCACAACACTGATGTCATAAACCGCTTTAAGATATGGGCTAATCTCAGCCTTCTCCTCATCGGTCATTTCCTCACCAGTAATTTCCACTGCGAGATTCTCACCCTCGATTGGCTCATCAAAGAACACATCGACTATTGTGCCGTCTTCAGCTTCAGCTCTGTCATATCTCATAGCTTCCACCACATTTACCTTCACTGATGTGCTCAAGCCACTATTCTTTTCGACTACCGTCACAGTCGCTACGCCCGTACCAGATTCTGCTGCATTGAACACAACACCAGGAGTCTTGCCATCATAGATAATCGCTAGCGAGTCTTCACTGAATAGTTCTGGCTTATCTGTACTTACTTCGAAATTCACCATAGCATCCTCAGGACCGTAGTTAACCCGAAGAGCCATGCTCTCACTCGAGACCATCTCTACACTCTCCGACCCGTCACCTAAGGAAAGCTCGGTAGCGAGAAGCCCCACCATGTAATTACCTTCAGAAAGCTCCACGCCATATCCGTCGGCGATATAATTGCCATCCAATTCCTTGTTGTAGACACCGCCAGTGATGAACTTAGTCACATCCGTACTAGCCACGACTGGATCACCATTCGTCGCATTGAAGGTACCGCCAGTAATTGCGACTGTTACCTTTGCAATATCTTCATCCTCGTTCTGTTGTGGGTTATCTTCCGCAAAAGCCACCGGCGCCGTAAATGTGCCACTGTTAACATTCACGGTGATCGGTTGCGTAGTCGTGTGCTGCGCTACCGCAATACCCACACCAGATGCTGTCGAGCCATTACCATTTGGGTTAAAGACATACTCAGCATCTTTGTCGACGTTAATAGTCGCACCATCTACATTAAGTACACCAGCACGAACCTCTACGCCGGCCTTCTTGGCATTAATCGTAAGCCCCTCACCGAGCGTCGTCACACCATTCACCTGTGGCGCGTACACGCCTAGGTCATTAGAATTGATTGTGCCAGCATTCAGGGTAAGCTTCGCATTCCCGCCGTAGTTAGCAGCAGACGGGGTCGACGTGCCATTACCAGCTACGCCGATACTATCCGGCCCAGTGGTCGTAATCGTACCACCATTCATGGTAAACTCAGTGTCATTAAATGCCGACACCACCCAAGTCTCACCATAGATGGCACCATCGTTAAGCGTAAACTTACCGCCGTCGTCCAAAATTACGGCCGATTCGCCACCATTTTCGGTACCACCATAAATCGTGCCACTATTCATCGTGACGTTAGCGCCACGCCTTACATAAATCGGCGCGTAGTAACCATCCGTGTTGTCGATAGAACCATTCGCACCACCATAAATCGTAAGTGTAGAATCGTAAAGCAGGAACGAATAGTCCGCAGCCGTCACCTTGTAATCACCAAGATAAAGCGTGATATTCGCATCGGAAATGTAGAAGTCTTTACTCATCGTAAAGTTCCCACCGATAATCATCGTAGAATTGCCTTCGCGCGTTACGAACTTACCTTCCGCCGCAGTGAAAAAATTCGAAAGCTCTGCCGCTGTAGATACAACTGCACAGTTTTCGATTCCGTCACACGTCGTAGGCATGCCATCTGCAAACGCACCGAATGGGGCAAAAACACCCGACCCGAACATTAAGGCTACCGCTGAACCTGCATAAGCCAACTTATGTTTACTCATTCATACCTCCATTTATATTACTACCATTATACCGCTTAAGCCGTGCTCGCGTCAAGACTTTTTTAAGCCAATTTTAAGCAACTTTTCCACACCCACCTTCGCGTAACCACCAAAATAGCCCCTTAAGGGGGCTATTTTGTGCTATCTTCTTATTATAGCATACTCTTGGCTAAAAGTCAATAGCGCTCATGGTTAGCGTACTGCTTAATGATTGGCTGGTCAATTCAGATCGACCAGCCATACCAACTACTAAGCGGAACGCTTGCGGAGCACCACAGCCGCACCAGCGAGGGTAGCAGTCATGATTGCGCCAACCAAGCTCGATACTGCAGAGCCATTTTCAGTAGTAAACGCACCGGTGTCTGGAGTGACAGTAGTGGTCTCTACCTCGGCTTCAGCGATAGTGAAGGCAACGCTTGCCTCGTTGTCGCCAGCCCAAACCGCAGTCAAGGTGTGCTCACCTGCAGAAAGAGTAGCAAGGTACTCGTTTGACAAAGTCACGATAGTAGAGCCTTCAGTAATAGTATAATACTCTTCGTCAAGAAGCTTACCATCTACATAGACTGCCTCGAAATCGTCGACATCAGCGTCAAACTCGAACGATAGATCCTCACCATCAGTATAGACCTGACCTTCGCTATCCGAGTAGACAGTATAAGTATACTCATCCGTCGTAGCTGGGTCTTCGGTTGGGTCTTCGGTTGGGTCTTCGGTTGGATCCTCTGTCGGGTCTTCTTCATCGCTCATCGCGTTGACAGCTGCTGAATACTCATTAGTCGCCGCAATAGCAGCTTCGGTAACATCAGCCGCTGCATTAATAGCGTCAAACGCTTCCCCGGCAGCCAAACGAGCATCCTCAGCGAGAGTAGCCGCAGCATCAGCGAGGGTCTTTGCGTGTTCTGCTGTATTTTTGTCATCAAGTGCTTCATTATAAGCTGTCTGGGCCTCTTCAGCCTCAGCAGCCGCCACATCATAGGCGGCTTGCGCCGTATCAGCAGCAGTCACCGCAGCATCATAGGCAGTCTGCGCATCATTTTCAGCGGTAACAGCAGCATCATAAGCGGCCTGTGCATCATTCTCAGCCGCAATTGCATTATTAAGAGCAGCTAGTAGCGGTGGGATTTGCGACTCCTGGTAGTCAACAAGCGCGGTTTCCTTGGCTGCTTTTGCGGCATCAAGAGCTGTTTTTGCGTCCGTCTTAGCCGTCTTCGCGTCGTTAAGAGCAGTCTCTGCAGCAGTCTTTGCGTCGTTTGCATCATTAAGAGCAGTTAGCGCAGCAGCCTTAGCATCGTTCTTCTCGTTGAGGTCATCTTCTGCTGTTGCTAGAGCCTCTTCCGCATCGGCAAGGTCAGCCGCAGCCTGCGCAGCAGCATCTTTAGCCGCGTTCACGACAGCCTCGATCTCAGATAGGTCATACTCGCCGCCCACCTTCGCTGCATTTAGAGCCGCGCGCATAGCAGCAATACTCTCTGCATCTACACCAGCTTCCTCCGCAGCATCAATCTTCTCTTCAGCTTCACTTACAGCAGCCTCAGCCAATGCTACTGCTGTATCTTTATTAGCTTCCTTCTCATCTACGATTGCTTGCGCTGCAGCAAGTGCTACCTCGGCATACCCCTCTGCGTCTTCAGCCGCAGCAGTTAATACCTCATATTCAGCCAAGTCATCAATCATCGAAGCAGCAAGGCTAGCCTTAAGGAAATCGCCAATCACCTCATCTTGACCGTAAGTATTATTTTCATCAGTGAATAATTCCTCAAGAATACCATTTGGATTCAAAGTCGGATTAGCTTCTTCTGCCAACTCCCATGGAGATTTCTCCGCACCAGCTGGCACAGCTTGTAGCTTCGCAGTCAATAAAGCCTGAGCAGCTTCAGTAGTCGCATCCTCATCTTCCTCATCTGCAAAGTCAAAATCGCTATCTGCATAACCAATGCTCGTTAATAATACATTAGCATAGCCAGGCAAAGCTTCATAATCGTCAGCATTTAGCCCAAGAATGGCAGCCGAAAAATTAATCGACTGAGCTTTCTCTTCTGCTTTAGACTTAAAGCACTTGGCACTATCGGAATTAACTTTTGCTTGTGCCTTGTACGCAGCAATCTTCTCTGCATCGGAAGAAACCGTCGTAGCTTCACCAAGGTCAACCACGCAAGTATCGGTATCCATTACCAGCGTATCCATTTCCTCGGTCGTCGCAAACGCCATACCACTCATTGCTAGCGCTGCAGTCGTCGCAGTCAAAGCTGCACCGCCAAATTTAATAGATTTTTTCATATATATCCTCCTTTTATGATATATGTTAATATATCGTGATCGACTTATTCGCCCACTCAGAATAAAAAACACACTCTATATTTAATTTCACTATACCACACCTCGCCAACCCCCGCAAGTCTTGAAATTCACAATATATATTATATACTATTTGACTCAAAATGCTTGATATTGCGACATCACGCAAATCACCAAACAGATAACCACCCCAGTGAAACCATCAATAAACACCACAACAAAAACCCTATTCCGTCAACCAGCGAATTGCATTTATTTGTGGTACACCATCATAGTCCATCTCGTCCTCATCCATCGAAATCACATATCTGTTACTAAAAGTCGGTATTTTCATCAACGGCGACAACTCTCGCTCTCTCGTTTTTTCGCTCCCCATCGTCCAAGTAACCTGATAATACGAAACACGTCCATCTGTGCCCTTTACCACAAAATCAACTTCTTTATTATTAACCTTACCAATAGTCACATGCCCGCCACGTCGAACTAATTCTAGAAAAACCACGTTTTCAAGTAAGTGTCCTTTATCACTGGCGGCATCCCGACCAAGCATTGCCCACCTTAATCCCATATCTACAGCGTAATATTTCTCTTGCGTCTTCAATAAGTCCCTACCCTTCACATCGAGCCGATTCAACTTATAGAATAAAAAGCTCGCAGTAAGCGCATCCATTACCTGACCCACCTTGTAGCGCGACACGCCTAAGTCATCTGCAATTCCATTTACGGAAGTAGAATTCCCGATATTATCTAGCAGAAACCTCACAACCCTATTTAGAGTCGCTTTATCGGATACCTCCCCGCGGTCCATAATATCGCGCCCCACAACTGTCTCGTATATCCCAGATAGATAAGTGTCCACCGAATTGACGTCTTGCTCGAAAATACTTACAGCCTGCGGAAACCCGCCGAAACTCATGTAGTTGCTAAACTTCTTCTCGATCGAAAGCTCCATGCCCTCAGTTGCCTCCAAATACTCCCTAAAGGAAAAGGGCAGCATCGATATCTCTATAGATCTCCCCGAAAGCAACGTAGCAAGTTCACTCGACAGCATCCGAGCATTCGACCCGGTCACATACAAATCCACATTCTCTATCGTCTGAAGTCCAATCAGAAGCCTCTCGAACTCATCTATATATTGCACTTCATCTAAAAACACATAGTTCATTTTATTCTGAACCAAATTAGATGTTATTAATTCATAAACATCGTGCCAATTTGTATTATAACTATACTTCGGGTCCTCAAAGTTAATGTATTGAATACATTCTTGCGCCACACCGGAAGCCAAAAGCTTTTCACGAAAAACCTTTAGTAGCGTAGACTTCCCGCAGCGCCTAACACCAGTCACTACTTTTATTATATGCTCATCTCGTAGCGATTCAAGTTTATTTAGATAACTCTCGCGTTGTATAATCTTCATGTTTATATGATACACCACTTCTTTCATATTGTCAAGACTTTTGCTGAAAAATCAACAAAACTTTCAAGATTTCAAGACTTTTGCTAAAAAATTAGCAAAATTTTCAAGATTCCAAGTTTTTTTGCCGAAAAATCAACAAAACCACCAAAAAGCCCCCTCAAGAAGGGGCTTTTTGGCAGTAAATCTAGAGTTTTACCAAACTCTCACGAGAATCTCGCCACCAAGACGATTCTTCTTCGCCTCGCGAGCGGTCATCAGGCCCTTAGAAGTGGAAATAATCTCCATTCCACGGCCAGACTTGACTGCACGGATGTCATCCGCACCGACATACATACGACGACCAGGCTTCGACACCTTCGTGATCTCGTTGATTTTAGCCACTGTACCAGGCTCGTTGATCACTACGCGAAGAGTGCCACGAGGGCTCCCCTCGATCACTTCGTACGAAGCAAGATAACCATTCTTCGCCAAAACTTCCACTACGCTCACTTTGAGCTTAGAGGTAGGGACGAGAATTTCATTTTTGTTCGCTTCAATCGCATTACGAATACGAGTAATGAGATCGGCGATTTGATCAGTAGATTGTAATGACATATTTCTCCTTTCTCCTACCAGCTACTCTTAGTTACACCAGGAATCTCACCCTTCGAGGCGCGTTCCCGGAAGTTAATACGTGAAAGACCAAATCGGCGCATATAGCCACGCGGACGCCCATCGAGCATATCGCGGTTTTTAAGCCTAGTTGGCGAAGCATTGCGAGGAAGCTTCTGCAACCCCTCGAGATCACCAGCTGCCTTCAGCTCAGCTCTCTTAGCCTTATATTTTTCATACATCTGACGCCGTTTTTCGTCGCGGAGTACTGCTGACTTCTTAGCCATACTACTTATCTCCTTTCTTCTCAAACGGCATTCCAAAGAGCTCTAACAACTTATAGCTTCCTTCCTTTGTACCATTTTTTATCACAAAAGTCATCTCAAGACCATGCAGGGCCGAAGCATCCTCGAAGGTAATCTCCGGGAATACCGTCTGTTCTTTGAGGCCAAGGTTGTAATTCCCCTGCTTATCAAATGCAGTTCGTGAAACCCCATGAAAATCACGCACGTGTGGTAGCGCAATATTAATCAAACGATCCACAAACTCATACATTTTATCATTACGAAGAGTTACGAGGTAGCCAACTGGCGCCCCCATTCCCTTACGAATCTTGAATGTCGCGATTGACTTCTTTGCGAGTCTCGAAGTTGGCGCTTGACCGGTAATCTTCGCGAGCGTCAATTCTACCGTTTCGGTGAATTTCTTGTCGTCACGCTTCTTACCTACACCACATGAGACGATTACTTTCTTCAGCTCAGGTACTTGGTTGATATTAGAAAGTCCAAGTTCTTTCTGAAGCTTCGCCTTTAGCTCATTATTGTAGAGAGCTTTGAGGCGTGGTTGTGCTGAAGTTACAGCAGCCGTTTTCTTTTCCGCCATTATTTAGCTCCTTTCTTTGCTTTAGCGTCTTTTTTATCAGCCTTAGCTGCCTTAGCAGGCTCTGCCGCCTTGACAAGCGCTAGCTTAGACATATCAATACCCACGTGGATAGTTTTCTTACCACCCGCTGGATTAAGATACGACTTCTTCATATGTCTCTCAACAAGGCCAATTCCTTCGAGACATGCCTTATTATTCTTGCGATCAACACGAACAATTTTTGCTTCAGTCCCCTTATTATCGCCAGAAATAATCTTTACTGTATCATTAAGTTTCAAACCTTTAGCCATTTTAGAGTACCTCCGGTGCGAGACTTATAATTTTAGTAAATCCAAGATCACGGAGCTCCCTAGGAATCGGACCAAACACACGAGTACCTTTCGGAGTCTTATCTTCATTCACGAGTACCGCTGCATTCTCATCGAAACGGATAGTCGAGCCATCTGGACGGCGAATCGGCATTACGGTTCGTACAATTACAGCCTTCACCACTGCTTTTTTCTTGACGTTGCCAGTAGGAGATGCATCCTTCACCGAGCAAGTCACGATATCGCCAACCCGAGCATAGCGAGCGCGAGTTCCGCCAAGTACACGGATCACTCCGAGCTCTTTAGCGCCACTGTTGTCGGCCACTTTGAGTCTAGTTTCTTGCTGAATCATTATGCCTCCTCCCCAGTCTCAGCCGAAGCAGCCTTCTCGGCGGCAATCTTATCAGCACCGATTTTTTCTTCGTGCTTCACTTCGGTTACATCTTCTTTAAGCTCTACTCTGCCACGTGATTTTTCGATTACACGAACCAGTGTATAAGCCTTGGTCTTTGATAGTGGGCGGCACTCCGCGATTTCTACGCGGTCACCTAGCCCAGCTTCATTGTTTTCATCGTGAGCGGTGTACTTACGAGTCTTCGTGTACTGCTTACGATAGAGTGGATGAGTTTCCCTATTTGTGATAGAGACGGTAATGGTCTTATCACGCTTATCGGAAGTCACCACCCCAACGAGTGTGTGTGCCATCTTAAAACTCCTCTTTCTTAATTATTTTACACTTCACTGGCAATTTGTGTGACGCAAGGCGGAGCGCTTCTTTCGCTTGCTCTTCGGTCACATCGGCAATTTCAAACATCACCGTACCAGCTTTTACCTTTGCCACGTAGAATTGTGGCTCACCTTTACCAGAACCCATTTTTACATCAAGTGGTTTCTTGGTTACCGGTGTATGTGGAAAAATCCGAATCCAGATTTTACCACCACGCTTAATGTAGCGGGTAATCGCCTGGCGAGCAGCCTCGATTTGACGAGAGTTGATCCGCTCATTATCAAGCGACATAAGTCCGTAGTCACCAAACGCCACGGTATTGCAGCGCGTCGCTACGCCCTCATTTTTGCCTTTGCGAACCTTGCGGTGCGCAGTTTTCTTTGGAAGTAAAATAGCCATATTATTTCTCCCCCTTGTAAATCCAGACCTTTACGCCTACGATACCAGCAATGGTTGGCGCATGGTGACAATAGAAGTCAATATCTGCACGAAGCGTATGTAGAGGCACTGACCCCTCGATAAACTTCTCGCGGCGACTCATTTCAGCACCATTTAGACGCCCTGATACCTCGATACGTACACCCTTAGCCCCGGCGTTCATGGTACTCTGAAGTGCCATCTTGACTGCCCGGCGGAAGTTCATACGCTTACCAAGCTGGAAGCCGATATTCTCAGCCACGAGCTTTGCATTGAGTTCTGGTTTCTTAACTTCTTCTACGTTGATGCGGATAGGACCATCCACAATCTTTTCGAGCTCTTTTTTGAGTTCGTTGATGCCCGCACCTTGCCGACCGATTACGGCGCCTGCTTTCGCAGTCAAAATCGTAATCGTGGTAAGATTAGCGGAGCGTTCAATATTGATTCGTGCGATGGTCGGGCGCGCCTTGAAGCGATTCTCGATCAGATCACGAATCTTTACATCCTCAACTAGCCAATGACGAAAATCGGCTTTGCGGGTAAACCACTTGGACGACCAGTCCTTGGAAAGTTGGAGGCGGTAAGAGATGGGATTAACCTTCTGACCCATATTACTTTTTCTCCTTTTCTGCC
>CAZZAI010000002.1:0-30465 GCA_964652665.1 uncultured Candidatus Saccharibacteria bacterium | reverse complement strand
TTTGATATAATAAAAGTATCGAAGTTCTTGCACGGGGTGTAATGCTCCTACCGCAAGAGCTTCTTTTTATAGTATTCGAGCCATCTAGCTCTATTCTCTTCTTTATAGATTGTTAATGTCTGCCCAATTCTCCCCCCACCAGATTATAAAAAACTCGGCATTCCAGCCGATTTTTTAGTGGTAAACCTCTGTTAAGTACCTTGTATGTTCTAGGGTGCTATTTTGTACCGATTCTCCAACATAAATCCGCCAAAAATGCCGTTTTACCCCTGTTTAAACGTCTGTTAATACCCTAAGAAAAAGCCACCTAGAAATAGGTGGCTTGATTGTGTTGGATTACGGAAGTTTGTAGAGTCGAACTGTGGATACATGGTAGCCAGAGTTAAACGCGGTGCTGGTGAATTTATCCCTGTGGAAATCTTCTGCGGTTTTCGGCGAATCGATAATTTCAAACGCCACTACGGTGTCCAAAATCTCCGAATCGATTTGAGTTAAGACTTCGGCAACACTCGGCTTAAAAAGCCCGTAGTAGCCGTACTCGTGGAGACACCGGAAATCCTTGTCCGGGATCGGAACAATTTCGCCGTCCTGAACCTGCTTCTTGGTTCCGTCATCCCACAAATAGCTGATATTAAACAGCTCTTCCTCGCCAAATGACCGAAGCCAATAGAGTTTTCCGTCTTTTTTAGCTACAGGTTTGATGCGCGAATATCGTTTGACAATTTCCTCCCTCGGAATCCATGAAATGTGCATTTCAGACACGTAAACCACCCCCTTTCTGTGTCTACTAACTACTTAATCATAGCACTTTTATCTAGTTTTAGCAAGAGTAAGTCAATAGTCCTCTCTATAGATTGTTAATACTTGGACAATTCGCCCCCCACCAGATTAAGAACTCGGCATTCCAGCCGATTTTTTAATACCAATCTCTGGTTAGACATTTTATGGATCAATCTAGCTACTTAGGAATTTTAGATTCTATGTTCAGATTACAGATAACCCTATCATATAACCACCTAGCTACACCCCCGCATCACTGATGTCTTACTTTATATTCAAGCCGCACATACGAGTCCCGCAGTTGCTCACAGCGCGTCAACTCAAGCGGACGTATCAAATCCAAATCCTTCGGAGACGAAATTGCCTCGCCGTCAATTAGAGTAGAAGTATCTCTACCGCCCACCAACACCGGCGCTATCACAATATTCACATAGTCAATCAAATCTTCTCGCAAAAACCGCCCGTTCATATTTCCGCCAGACTGAATCGTCAATCGTTCAGCCCCAAACTTATCTCGCAAATCACAAAGCATTTTCGATAAATCCAATTGTTCATATTGTAATACATTCACATTCTCATACGCATCAAGCATATCAAAAACCGGATGCTCATCATTCGTTGTCACAATCACCAAATGCTCAGCCCATTCCGATAAATACCGGATACCATCCTCAGTCAAATGCGGAGCATTATCTAGTATTACAAAAGTCACATCATCTAACCTTGTAGGAGTGTCAGTCCTCTCGTTCACACCAATCTTCGCCATCACGCGCCCAGTATTAAAAGAAAACAAGTCTGTCTCAGCTTCCAAATCGTAATACTGCTGTAACCCCTCACGAAGCCCTTCAATGCTCTTCCAGTCACGGTCCACATCAAGACTATCATTATTGCCGCTATTAATCTTACCATCAAGCGACTCCAACATAAACAGCGTAGTAATCGGTCTTTTCATGCTACAATTATATCACGCCCGACATTCACTATCAATTACCACTAACGACCTTATATGGCAAAATGATTTAATAAAGTTTCCCCATTTTTTTAAAAATATGATATAATATAAAAAGTGACAGCAAATATCCGCGTATTTTCGGTCACTGCACATCAAAATTGGGTCGGTAGCTCAGCTGGTTAGAGCACGGGCCTTTTAAGCCCGGTGTCGAGGGTTCGAGCCCCTCCCGACTCACCAAGTAAGCGAGGAAATTTGAGACATAGTCTCAAATTTTAGAAATACGACAAGTTTACTAAAAAGAATTTATTCTTTTTAGTAAAGTAGGAGTATTTCAAAATAAGACAAAGTCTTATTTCCGAGCGCACGCCAGTGAGGCAGCACGCAGCGCGTACTCACCAAATTTACGAGTAGGCAGCGCATAGTGCGTACTCACCACGTAAACGGACGCTTAGCTCAGTTGGCTAGAGCGTGTCTTTGACGTAGACAAGGTCAGAGGTTCAACTCCTCTAGCGTCCACCATCAACATCACCACCATCAATATCAAGACTCCACTCGAGGAGTTTTTTATTTACCTATAATTTCAAATGTTTTCTGTCTCGACTTTCCGCCACCCTTAAGAATCACACACGATTTCGCCACATCGAAATAATCCGCGAGCAACCGAGTCACCCCCGCATTCGCCTCGCCATCATGTGCTTTTTCCCGCACATATACCACCAATCTTTCTTGCGGATGACCATTCCGCTCGCGCGTCAGATCACAAAAGCCATCCATATCATCATGGACACCATCAGAAGAAGAGACCACTTCCACAAGCGGCCCCTTCTTTGATCCAGGTTTCACTAGAACATCAATTATCATTGTTCTTCCGATTCAGACTCAGCCAAAGCATCGACATTATCTCTTTAGCCAAAGTCACATCGATACATTAGTTACTGTTTCTTAGTATTCCTAGCGATATCCGTAGTATTGCGCCAAATCATGATGAACATCATGATTAATTCGTACACTAGGCGTACGATGATTGGCCCAAGAATTAACGTCCCAAGGAAAGCCAAGAAATTCGTACCGATCAAAGAGAATGAGACAAGCACTACGAAAATTGTCTCGACATAGTACGAAATTTTCAAAATTGGCTCTAGCCACATCGACTTAAAGGCCAAGAAATCCTTAAACCAAGTCAAGAATTTGCCTTTTGGCTCCTGCTTTGCCTTAACGAACAGGAAATAGACAAGAATACCGCCAACGATCGCCAGAATCGCCGCAATAATTGCCCAAATCCCCATGCCAGTCGTATCCGTCGTCGACGTACTAATTAATACTGGCTCATTGTAAGTTGTTGTATACATTAAATAACTCCTTTTTATTAATGTTACCTTAATTTTACCATAAAAAATTTTATTTTGTCAAAAAATTCTGTATAATATTATATATGAATCGAATTCCACTTGCTGAGCGTATGCGCCCCACCAAGCTCGAAGACGTCTATGGTCAAGACGAGATTATTGGCGACGGCAAGATTTTAACCGAAATTGTCAAAAAAGGCGAGCCCGTCAACCTCATCTTCTGGGGGCCACCAGGCACCGGCAAGACCACCCTCGCTCGCATCCTCGCGCATGAGTTCAAAGCCGACTTTGTCGAAATCTCCGCCGTCACTGCCGGCAAGAAAGATGTCGAAGCGGTCGTCGAGCGCGCCCGCCAAAACTGGAACCTCGAGACTCGCACCATCCTCTTTGTCGATGAAATTCACCGTTTCAACAAAGCCCAGCAAGATGCCTTCCTTCCCCATGTCGAATCCGGCCTTATCACACTCATCGGTGCCACCACCGAAAACCCATCTTTTGAGGTCATCTCGCCCCTCCTCTCCCGCTCACGCGTCGTCATCGTGAATCCCATAGCCAAACCTGCGATGCTAGACATCCTGAGACGTGCCTGCACGACGGAACACATCGATATCGACGACGATGCTCTCGACTACCTCGCAGAGCTCTCTGGCGGTGACGCCCGCTCAGCTCTCGGTGATTTGGAACTCGCCGCATCTCTGAATCAGAAAGTCACCAAGGACATTGTTATCGAGGCCGCCGGCAAAAAGCTCCCCGGCTATGACAAAAAAGGCGACCACCACTACGACAACATTTCCGCCTTCATCAAATCCATGCGCGGTTCTGACGTCGACGCTGCCCTCTACTACCTCGCTCGCATGGTTATCGCCGGCGAAGACCCGAAGTTCATCGCTCGCCGCATGGTCATCTTCGCTTCTGAGGACATCGGCCTCGCCGGAAATGGCGCCCTGAGTCTCGCCACCGCCTGCTTTCAGGCCGTCGAACGCATCGGCATGCCCGAATCTGGACTCATTCTCGCCCACACTACCATCGCTCTCTCCCTCTCCAAGAAAAACCGTGATTCCGCCGACGCCTGGTACGCCGCTCTCGACCTCGCTCGCCACTCCATGAACGAACCAGTCCCGACTTGGCTTCGCAATGCCCCCACCAAGCTCATGAAGGACCTCGGCTACGGTAAAGGCCAGAAATGGGAATCCGGCTTTCATCTTGACAAGCCATACCTCCCCGACTCCATCAAAGACGCCAAGATCTTCAATCCCAAAAAATAAACCAGATTCTGGTTTATTTTTCGTCTATTTACTGAACTTTTCTGAAAGTTTACTCTAGAAACGCGCCGCTCTGCCGATTCCAAAGTCCCGCATATTCACCCTGAGCCGCGAGAAGCTCCTTATGCGTCCCTTCTTCAACAATTTTCCCATCACGAAGCACCACAATTTTATCAAGCCCCGCAATTGTCGAGAGCCTATGTGCCACCACTATTGACGTCCGCCCCTCCATGAGGTTCGAGAGCGCCTCCTGTATCGCCGCCTCCGACTCCGAGTCTAGTGCCGAGGTCGCTTCATCTAACACCAGTATCGGCGCATCTTTCAGAATCGCCCGCGCTATCGCAATTCTCTGCCGCTGCCCACCAGAGAGTTTCACACCACGCTCCCCCACCATTGTATCGTACCCATCAGGAAGCCCTACGATAAATTCATCCGCATTCGCAAGCCTAGCCGCCTCATACACTTCCTCATCCGTCGCCCCCGGTCGCCCATATGCTATATTCTCAAACACCGTCCGATGGAACAGCGACGATTCCTGCGGCACATACGCTATCGCTTCCCGGAGTGTCTTTTGTGTCACATCGCGAATATCTTGCCCATCAATAAAAATCGCACCTTTCTTCACATCGTCAAACCTCAGCAGTAGTTTTGCGAGCGTCGATTTACCCGACCCACTCACCCCCACAAGCCCCACCGTAGTTCCAGGCTTGATTTCTAGCGAAAAATCTTCAAACAATTTATCTTTCTGTTCCTCATGCGTAAATGAAATATGCGAAAACTCAATCTCCGCCGCATCCACTTTCAGCGGTTTATCCGTCTTGTCATCAATAATATACGGCATATCTAGTATCTCCACCATTTCTTTCGCCGCTCCAAACGAATGATTTATTGCGCGAAGAATGTGATTAATCGTCCATACATTTGAAAGTAGCGAGTCAGAAAGCGAATACAAGAACACTACATTCGCAATCGTGAGCCCAAACCAGTTGTGACTCATAATAATAAGAACTAAAAGCCCCGCAAACGTCACCATATTTATTACGTTCATCGCCATATTGCGTCCAAATGACACCTTCGCCACCTTCATCGTCGCAAGCCGCGTCCGCTTCGTCGCCCGCGCAAATCGACCCTCCTCATATTTCTCTCGCGCATACGACTTCACCGACACTTCATTCGTCACTGAGTCCGCAAGCTGCCCCGTCTGTTTGTTCTCTGCCTCAGCAAGCTCCTCATCCACATTCATCGTCTTATAATACGTCGTAATCGCAACCGCCGCATATACTATTACATACACGAGAAGTATCGCCGCGAACGGCCCACATACCAGTGCACTCATCACAATCGAATACACCACCGTGAGAATCAGCGGGTAGATATCCCACACGAAGTTCGACTTCAGCCCGATAAATGCATTCGGAAGTTTATTCGCTGCGCTAGTGAGCGAACCCGAAAACTTATTCGCATGAAATGTCATCGACTGATTGATCACCGCGGTGAACGCAAGCTGCGACAGATACTCCCCACATTTTGCATCAAGCGACCAATCAAGCCAGTCAAGTACACGCACCACCACCAAGTTATTTATCGCCGTCGGCACTAGCGTAATCAAAAGTATCGTCGTATAATTCGCAATCTCAAAATCCCCGCTCGACAGTTTTCCAATAATCTCCGACGTCCCGTACGACACCACCACATTCGAAATAAAAATCCATACCGGTATCAAAAGCAACACTGTAAAAGTCCGGAGTTTCTGCGTCATCAACGCCTTCCAGAAATAATACAGCACACGCTTATAATTACCAGCTTTTTTCTCTCTTTTGTCTAGCATATATCTATTATAACACTTTTGTCACGGGATACACTAAAAAGTTCTAAGTGGTGTTTTTCCGAATCATTTGAAACCTCCCGATTAAAAATATAATTCTACAGGTCGAGTACCGGATAGTCCCGGGCGCAGACCTGCCTAGAATTATATTTTTAATTAGGCGAGCGTTTCAACCGATGAGGAAAACACTACTTAGAGCTTTTCTGTATCTCCAGAAAAATATGATATAATTATACATATGACAAAATTAGATGATATCGTAAGTTTATGCAAGCGTCGCGGCTTTATTTTCCCTGGCTCCGACGTTTATGGCGGTTTCGCCGGCACTTGGGACTTTGGCCCTCTTGGCGTTTCGCTTAAGAAAAAATTAATGGACGCTTGGTGGCAGTTCTTCGTGGAAGACCGCGACGACATGTATGGCATCGATGCCGCCATCCTAATGAACCCCAAGACTTGGGAGGCTTCCGGCCACACCGCCACCTTCGCCGATCCACTTGTCGAATGTAAAGAATGTAAATCTCGCTTCCGCGCCGACAAAATCGCCGACGGCATCACCGAGTCTCTCACAACCGAGGAGTTCCACGCGACCCAAACCAAGTGTCCAGTCAGCGGCAAAGAAAATTGGGGGCCCATTCGCAAGTTTAATATGATGTTCACCACCCACGTCGGCGCCGTCCTTCCCGACGACGATGCGGAGCTTCAGTCGCACAATATCGCTTACCTTCGCCCCGAGACCGCCCAAGGTATCTTCACGAACTACAAGAATGTCGTCGATACTTTCTACCCATCCTTACCATTCGGTCTCGCCCAGCAGGGCAAAGCCTTCCGCAACGAAATCAGCCCACGCGACTTCATTCTTCGCGACCGCGAATGCTCACAGATGGAAATCGAGTATTTCGTCGCTCCGACCACCTGGGAAGAAAACTTCGAAAAGATGCGCGCCCTCCAGCACGACTTCCTCGAGAACGTCTGCGGTCTCGAAGCTACACACATTCACGAGCTCGAAGTTCCGGCCGAAGACCGCGCCCACTATTCTAAGCGCACCATCGACTTCATGTTCGACTATCCAAATGGCGAAGAGGAGCTAATGGGACTCGCCTATCGCACCAATTTCGACCTCGGAAATATCGCCAAAGCCTCCGGCAAATCCATGGATTACCGCGACAAAAACACCGGCGAGACTTTCATACCTCACGTCATCGAGCCAAGTATTGGTGTCGAACGCTTATTCCTTGCTGTTTTATCGAGTGTCTACACCGAAGAAAAGGTCGAGGGTAAAGACGAAACCCGCATCGTCCTGAAGCTTCCCGAGCATCTCGCTCCCTACCGTTTCTGCGTTTCCCCGCTTCTCAAAAATAAACCCGAGCTAGTCGAAAAAGCCCGCGAAGTTTACACTCAGCTAAAGTCCAAATACGGCAACGTCACCTGGGACGACTCCGGCAACATCGGCAAACGCTATCGCAAACAAGACGAAATCGGCACCCCGAAATGCGTCGTTATCGACTTCGACACTTTGGCCGACGACACCGTCACCATTCGCGACCGCGACACTACCGAGCAAGTCCGCGTCAAAATCGCCGACTTGTAACATTAAGCTAAAAATAGCCCCCATCATCGGGGGCTATTTTTTACTCATGAGTTTTTTTTACTCGCTCCAAGCTTCTTTGATTTTGCCCGCTACTTCGTCAAGTTTTGCCTTAGCATCAGCGGCAAATTTCTCAGCATCTTTTTGCATCTTTACATCTGGATTTGCGACCAAGAATCGCTCGATCGAATCTGCGATCACCTTCTTCGCTGATTTTACATCCTCAAAGCCCTTCACTTCGGTCGTCCCAGGCTTCTTCAAATCTTTGTAATGATTAAAATGGAATTCAATCTGCTCAATCACGCGCTTTGGCAAATCTTCAAGCTTCTTATATGCGTCACCATTATTTCGATCATCTGCTGGTACGCAGATAATCTTATCATCTACTTCACCGCCATCCACAAACTTCATCACACCAAGCACCCGCGCCTTCATCCACACACCAGTTGTAAGTGGTTGGTCGGTAATCACTAGTGCGTCAAGTTCGTCGCCATCTTCATCGAGAGTCTGCGGGATAAACCCATAGTTGCATGGCTTCGCAAAAGCCGCTGGCTCCACACGGTCTAGCATGAAGCAAGCATGCTCCCTATCCCACTCGATCTTCTGATTCGAGCCAGTCGGAATCTCGATTACTACATTGATTTCATTTTTTTCATAGTCCCCCGGTGTCAAAACTTTGTTAAAGTCTGCCATTATTAACTCCTTTTCTTATTTCATTATATCACATTTACGTTCATATTGCGCAGTATTGCCGTACCAGCTTCATATACAAGACACATGACAATCAAACATTATTCATCATTCTCTACCACAGCTCCCGCCGCCTGCATACTTAGAATGTCATCACGTACTTGAGTGGCCGTCATCCCGGAATATTGTTCCGGTTTTACGCCAAATACAATATATTTCCCATTTAATCGTCTAGAAGTCGCCCAATCTTTCTGGTCCATCGTAATATTCCGATCCGCTTCTTTCGCTAGATCCGCGTTCTCATATTCAAAATAAATCTTAGCCCCAGTAATTTTATCGTTATCATATTCATAAACTATCCGCGTCACCATCGGCTCAAAGTCAGGATTTTCCTCAAAAGATGAAACTTCCGCCGGCAAAGATAATACGAGCTTCGTATCGTCCGAGACGAAATACCCATCTGGTATCGGCTCTTGGTACGTCGCCAACACGACTGCCAGAATCACCACAATCACTACAATCAGTACAGTCACCACGCCTGCGACTATTCTTTTATCTTGCCAAATTTTCTTTTTTCTTTCCGTATTTTTCTCGGTTGTTTTTCTCACGTTTTTTCCGGTCATCTTTCCCGCTACTTCGCTCGTCATCCTTGTTGCGACTTCTTCGTCTTTCTTTTTCCCGCTTTTCATTTTTCTCCTTTTTTCTATTTTACCATAACCTTTACAATCCACATAATTTCTTCCATCTTCGTTTCTATGCCTTTCACCCGCATCACAACTCGAAGCGGCGACGAAACCATGAGTCTCAGTATTTTTATTTCATCCGCGCCATACCGGCCTTTTTCTTTCAGCACAAAAGACTTTTCCATTGCATCCCATTCATATCTCTTCTCGATTTCCAGTCTCTCACCATTATTATCACGATACAAATTTATTTCTTCCCCCATTGCCTTCAACAAGTTTAGTTCAAACCAAGCCTCCACGATCTCCGTATTTGACACCACATCAAGAGCATCAAAACACTCATCCATTATCCGAAAAAATTCACCCGTCTCCGTATTTTCCGCCGCTCGATCAATTTTTTTCATCATTTCACCAGCAAGCTCCATTTTCTTATAACTCGCAAGAATTCCGTCATGATATTTTCTCATTTTTGCGCTCGTCACAATACCTAGCTCACTTCGGCCACGGTGTATTACCAGATCGGACAATGTCAATAATTCTATTCCGCCCGCAAGTTTCGATTTCGGCTTCCTTACGCCTTTTGCTATAGCTGATACTTTCCCGACCGGCGTGATTATTCTTAAGATTCTATCCGCTTCACCGTAGTTTGTCCTTCCAACTACATACCCACTCGTCTTAATTTCTTGCGTACTTTTGTACATATTCTTGCACTTCCTTTGGCGTCATCGTGTCTTTATTTAGCACCCCCACTACTCCATAATCACTAAGGTCCACTTTCGCGATATTTTTATCGCTCATAAGCACGATTGGCACCCTAGCAGTATCATCATAGCTCATCATCTCATTCAAAAAAGTAAACCCATCTGGCCCAGTCGTCACCATTTCCATAATAATCATTTCCGGAACACCACTTCCATCAATCGCTTGTATTGCCTCGATCACATTCGTGAATTTAGAACAAGCCCGCCCAGTCGCTTTCGTCACACATTCTGCCAATTCTTCGTTATCGTCAATCACAAAAATCATTTCGCTTACATTCTCCCTTGTTACCATCCCAGCAAGCTCATTTGCCGCGACACTGGCAATTCCACATAAAAGCTCGTCCCGTCACGGTGTCTCACTGCTCCCACTTCACCATTCATCAGTTTTGAAAACCTCGAAGCGATAAAAAGCCCCAGTCCACTTGTTCCAGGACGCATCGCAATTGACTTTGGTTTCTGTAGCCATCCACGTCGCATTTCTCTCCATACATCCATAGGAAGTGCTGGCCCATAGTCGCGTATTTCTACTTTAATTTTTCCCTTCGCATCTCTCACAATTAGTTCTGCGTGTTCCCCATGTCCCGCATAATGTACCGCACTAAGTAGAAAATTATAAATCACACTCTTAAGAAGCTCATAATTTGCCATCACGAGCTTCGCCCGATTCTGATATCTTACGTACAATTCTCGCCGATTATATTTAAAAAGCTTCGTCATCTCATTTGTCACTTCGTCGCACACACCGCGAATCGCCACCGGCTCCATCGAAAGATACCCATCTTGCAATTTCTTCATGCGGATTAGATCATTCACCTGCCGAATCGCCCGATCCGATACACTCACCATTTCATTCCGTATCCGCTCGTCCCCTGCTCCGGCCCCATCAAAGGAAAAAGCCAGCTGTCTCATCGTCACTAGCGGCCGCTTCAACTCTTCCGCAAGCGCCAAAATATCATTTACCTCCGCTTCCATATCTCTATTATATCATATCGACCGCTCACCACCGAACTATAATCTATAAAAATCCCAAGTATTCGATCCTACCGACCAATAATTTTTAAAAAGCCCACTCTAGACAGCCCACACCCCACAGATCGCTATGCGTTAAACGATACTGACTCCAAGACCTTGTCAAAATCCGCCTTGAATAGCACCGAGTCCGTCTGGAAGACCGCCGTTTTATCGCGAATCTTAAAAATCACAATATATCCAGATAATTCCGTATTCGGAATCGTCCCAGTATACAAATTCGCCGTTGTCCCCGCTACCGTAATTGTCTCCACTGTCAAGTTCGAATTCGTCCTATCCATCGCCCGCTGATATTCTTGCACAACGTCTTCAAAAGCTATGTCGCGCACAGTTACCCTCAGCGCGTTAATAGTGCTCGCCGATACCACATTTACTTGTCCAGGATTGAAATATGCTTCGAAATCGCCACCCTTCGCCGCGTCCGCCGCTACGTATACACTCCAAGTCTTCGGATATTTGAACGACAATTGCCCATAGTCGACCGGACCAGTAAAGGTATCATACGGCTCTTTCTCCCGCTCCGCAAACTCTTCTTCAAGCTTCACTGCCTGTTCGTATTTTGCCTCAGCTACCGCCGCATTAATCTGGCCATTCACATCTTCGCTCGCCGTCATATATAGATTATTCATCCAAATAAATAGTCCAACAAACGTTACTGACACGAGGCTAAGTACCACAATCACAATCGTCTTGATTAGACTTCCCGCATCACGCATACGTGGCACTTCCACCACCGTCGCCCCATTCGACGCCACCCCGCCATTTGTCACATTTGGCATCATTTGCGCGCCCGTAGCACTACTTACATCATTGCTAGGAGTTCCAGCATTCATTCCAACATTCATTCCATCACTATTCATAAGTATATTATATCACGCCTCTTCAGATTTTTCTATTTTTCTGCTCCCGAAGAAATCATCTCGCTAATTATTTACTAAAATCTTCACTTAGCACTTCTATCTCATTCTTGAGCCCAGCTAAATCACTTTCAATCTCGCGCGCAAGCTTCGCAGCCTCCTTATATTTATCGGCCGCTTCTTCTATTTTAAAATCATCCGAGTAAAACCATTCTACCTTTTCATCTAATTCTCTTATTTTTGTGTTCAAATCTCGCCGATTCATATCTTGTTCTTTCATTCTTCTTTCCTTTCTTTTATTGATTTTATTTCCGCCTCAATTTCCATATCAAGTGTTGTAATTTTTACAACACTTCCCACTTCGCGCACTCCCTCCAAAATCGCATAACCCTGTTTTAACACTTTTTCAGGATTCAGCGCTTCAATCATCTTTATCTTTCGCTCTAATTCCCGCTCATAGTTTGAAATTTTTTCGACCACCATTCGATTGGCTCGCAACATCTCATCATAGATATTCGCTCGAGTCTCGTCAATCCTCTGAACGATGATCTGTCTTACACGCATTACCTGGCTTCGCACTCTCATAAGTTCTTGCGTTTTGTCACGCGTCAACATCTCTGCCGCATTCGACGGCGTCGATGCTCTCACATCCGCCGCGAGATCCGCCAAGCTTTCATCTACTTCATGTCCAATCCCAGTGATCACCGGTATTCTTGATGCCGCAATCTCGCGGATCAGAGCTTCATCATTAAAGCACGAGAGATCGTCTTTACTTCCACCACCGCGCAAAATCGCAATCATCTGTACGTCGCCCCGCTCATTAAAATACTTTAGCGCTCTTATAATCTGATCCGGCGCATCCATTCCTTGCACTTGCGTATGCGCCACTGTCACTTTCATCCCGCCCCATCTTGCGTTAATAATCTTAATAAAATCGGCATACCCCGCTGCGCCCGTCGACGAAATCACGCCGAGACGTGTCAAATCTTCCGGTATCCCTCGCTTTTTTGCTGGATCAAACAACCCTTCATCGGTCAGTTTTTTCTTGAGCATTTCATATGCTTTTTTAATACTTCCTTCGCCCACCGGCGTCACATTCGTAACTGTAAAAGAAAACTTCCCCCATTTTGTTACTTTCGGTACACCCCTCACGACCACCTTCATGCCATCTTCGAGTGGTTGTCTTAGCGACCATATACTCATAAAACACGGCACGCTCATCTCTTCGTCCTTAATATCAAAAAACACCCATTTTCCTTGATTTACCTTGAAACTTGCCACCTCACCCTCAATTACCGCCGAAGAATACGCATATTCAAGCGTTTGATTCACGACCGCCACAAATTCCGTCGGTGTCATTTTTAGCTCATTCGCGCTCTGCATCACGATTCTTCCCTCCGTCACTTTCTTACTTCTCTACTACAATATTAGCTTTCTCCGCCACGTCACGATTCTTTCCTCGAATCGCCTGATTATACGGTAGATATCCCGTCGCAATCGTAAAGATTAGCGAGAGTGCTCTCGCCACCACCGTCACAATCAACGATATAGCTAGCGCCTCCTCGGTCCCGCCGAGCAATATTCCCATCACTCCCGCCATACCTAGTTCATACGGTCCATACGGCACAATTCCATCAAACACCGACCCAATCGCCTCACCCACCATGATGACTGGTAGTAACTCCGGCCGTCCCAAACTAATCGCCACAATCCAATACACCCCTATCTCGAAAAAGCTATAAACAACCCCCCACATCGTCGGTTTTCTTAGCGACTTCTTATCTTTCTTCACGATTACTACACAATCATGAATACTGAGAAAATACGTGTGAATCTTATCATATCGCATCAATTTCTTTTTGTGTCCAAATGTCACAATTTTCACCACTGCATTAATTACTTTGTCTACCGTCCTCGCGAAGAAGTCAATTCGCTTCTTGCTACTCGCCACATATACAATCAGCGCCAAGATCACAAACACTCCCATATTCATGAGTAGCGCCACCCAGATAATCCAAGTCGCATCCGCCGGCACCTGCCCAAGTATCAGTAGCACCACAATAGCGATAAGTGCCTGCAGATAATTTACCACCGTCGTAATCGCGTACCGAAAAATATAAAGAAAACTCGCTTGCCCCGCATCTACCCCGAATGGATGTAGTCGATACGTAAGATACGCGAGCCCACCAATCCCCCCCGCCGGCACCGCACGATTGACAAAGTTCAGCTCCGTCGATATCCTTAATTTCTCCTTCCAGACAAATTTCTTCCGGTATTTATCTTCTAGGTATGAGAAAAAGATTTGTCCACAAGCGTAATACATATACAGCTGCTCAGGAATCAGTAGCAAGATTATCGGAATATTTGCATCATTTTTCAAAGTCTCAAAAGTCGCTACGAAACCATCCCAATCTTCATAAATTACATATCCCACCAAAGCAAAAGTCGCAATCGAGATAATTGTTCGCCATGGAAATTTGAATTTCTTTTTAGCCATAAAAGTATTATACCACAAAAAATAAAAAATAGTGGGTGGGTGACGGTTCTTCAGGGGGACCCCCGCTGAGCCCTAGCGAAGTGGGGGAAAGAAGAGCCGGCAGGACCCGCCCACCATTTCTTATCTTACTTCGACTCTTACTCTTGGCAACGATTTACCAGAGAAGTGTGTTTTCTTAGTCTTCACAAAAGTTACTACACCATCCTTCGCGGCATGGATAGTAAAGTTCCGTGACATATAAGTTCCAACTCCAGCGAGCTTAGTTGCGCCAGTTTGACGAACAAGCACCTCACCGTTCTTGACTTTTTGGCCACCAAAGCGCTTGACGCCAAGGCGCTGGCCAGCATTGTTATGGACGTTTTTGGCGGTACCGCCAGCTTTTACGTGTGACATTTATTTCTTCCTTAATATTATTATATCTCTTGCTACGATTTGCCCTTCACGTGAATAAAGAAGCCCCTCGCAGGTTCTATTGTCTACATTATACCCCATCTCATCAAAAACGTCAACCCTTTTCTCGGACAAAATCTTTAATCTCTCGTATCCACCATCCCTCTTAAGCCATGCTGGCGCTGCCACCACTACAGGTGTACCGGAAGCAAGTTGCGCGCTTAGATTCTTGAGAAATCCCACGATTATTGTTTCGCAGTTTTGTTTCTCAGCCTTAAGCTTGATTTCTGTTGGTACCATCGACATTGGCTGTCCCAAATACCCCTCACAAGCCACCGCATCAATCGGTTTTTCCCACTTAAAGCTCGTCGCATCCCCTACACTCAAACGATATCTCCCCATACTATCTTCTTTTATCGCCGCGCTTAGCCATTTCAGATTTTTCTCACTATATTCGACCATTCTTTCAGACAAATCGGTGCCATAGGCTTCATATCCCATCAGTAGTGCCTCTTGTAAAACTACTCCAGTCCCACAAAATGGGTCGAGCACTGTCGCCCCCATGGGCAACTCACCACACAGATTAATCAAGATTTGCGCCAATTTCGGCGGCAACATCCCGACGAATGCATCCCTCGCCGGCCTCGCCTGATCGCGTCTCGCATACGCGTCGATATTTTGTACACCAATCACTCTATACCACTCATTCCCCAGCTTCGCGAATTCGATTTTTCGCGCATTTCCGCCACTTAGCCCATTATGTAGCGAAGTCGCCGTCGAGAGTACCGCCTCTTTGTTCTCTACCACCCTTACACTTCTTCCATGCCGCACCAAAATCTTTTTTAGCTTCAAAGCCTCCATTGATGCCGTTTTTCGCGTCGCATTTTTCGAATAATCACTCACTCCAATCGTGATCTTCCCATCTGGCACTTTCTTCAAGAATTCAAGCGGACTCTCCTCGAGATACTCCGCAAATTTCATTACTCCACCAAATCTATCAATCTCAGGTTTCTCATCACTTTCAAACACCGCCGTTTGCCCCACTTTTTTCGCATTACCAAAAATCGCCTCAACTTCCGCCAAAGATATTTTCGTAAGTCTCCCAAGTACCGCCAAATATTTCATAACAATATTATACACCATTCTCGCCAGAAATAAAAATAAGACCATAGGCCCTTCCATCAAATCATTCGAAGATAAAATCCGCCAAGGTGGTATTTTCTCTTGCCGAAGTGCGTCTTATGGACGAGCGAGGCAAGAAAAATGCCGCATTGGCGGATTTTAATTCGAATGATGGTGATCTCGGCGGGAATCGCACCGAAGGTCCGACTCCCCATAAAAAAACGCCAACTGGAGGCGTTCAGTTTTCTGGTGATCTCGGCGGGAGTCGAACCCGCGTTGACGGGATGAAAACCCGTTGTACTAACCGTTATACTACGAGACCATCTTTTTAGTTACATCAATGGTACTTCACCACACACGGCAAAATACCATCTCACTTCCCCATTATATCAAATTTCTCAGAAATTACAAGCGTAATTTGCCTCAATCCGATAATCTTTTCGTCCAAACGGCGCTTCCGGATAAATCTTCACATATGTCCCCGTCTCATCACAATACGACTTAAGCGTCGCTCCCGCCGCGCTATGCCGCCCATTATCAAATAGCAGCAATTGCTTTAGGTCCATCGCCGCAAACCCACGCTCCGCATATTTACTAAGCGCCTCATCCATCTTATCCGCGCTCACATTCGCCACGATATTATCGTACAGATAGTTCTCATAATAATCTTCCGCCATCGCATAAATCTTCCCCGTCACAGTCCGCTCCGGCGTCTTAAACATCCCGAGTAACACCACCAGCACGACTAGCATCCCAGCAAGCAGAATTAGCGCGATAATCACATTCTTCGCTACAATATGCGTCCGCCGACTCATTTCTTTCGACCGCGCCAGCCACGATTTCCGCGCTCGCGGCCGCGAAATGTGCATCTTCTCGCCATCAGCCCTCGTCGCCCGTGCGACCACCGCCTTCCCCCTCACTGCGCTTTTCATGGTACTTTTCTTCTTCACGCTCATTCTCCGCGTGCCAGTCGCTTTCACCATTCTTTTTGTGTTTTTGTTTTTAGCATTTGCCATGACTCAATTATACCATAATCACCATAAATATGCTATTATTATATAGAAATAAGAAATGGAGACACATGAGTAAATTATTTAAACGCACCAAAATCTTAGCCACCATCGGCCCCGCCACTGGCACCAAAGAGCTTATTGAGGAAGCCATCATGGCCGGTGTCAACGGCTGCCGTCTTAACTGCTCTCACGGCACCAACGAAGAGCGCGAGAGGCACATTCAGTGGATTCGCGAAGCTGCCGAGAAGAAGGGCCGTTCCGTCGCAATCTTACAAGATTTACAGGGCCCGAAGATTCGTCTCGGCATTTTGAAGGATAACCATCTTGATTTACATAAAGACGACGAGCTAATACTCGAATCCGACCCACGCCTCACACACGATGGCGGCTTCACTGTCCCCGTTCAGTACAATCTCGCCGAAAAGGTAAAGCCCGGCGAACCTCTCTCCATGTTCGATGGCAAGATTAAGTCCACCGTCACCGACATTATTTCTAGCACCGCCATCAAGGTTAGAATAGAAAACGACGGCTTCATCATGTCGAAAAAAGGTCTTAATCTCCCCGACACCGACTTTAGCGGCGACATCCTGACCGAAAAAGACCTCGCCGACATCGCTTGGGGCGCCGAGAACGATATCGACTACGTAGCTCTGTCTTTCGTCCAGTCCGCTTCCGACATCGAACATTTGAAACAGCTATTATTGTCTCACGGCTCCACTGCCCACGTCATCGCGAAAATCGAGACCAAGAAAGCTATCGAATCCGACGAACATCTTGAGACAATCGTCGAGGCCGCCGACGGCATCATGGTCGCTCGCGGTGATATGGCCGTCGAAGCCGGCGCCGAAGTCGTCCCAATTATCCAGCGCAAGCTCATCGCTCTCTGCCGTGCTCACTCCAAGCTCTGCATCGTCGCGACTCAGATGCTCTCATCCATGGTAGATAATCCCGAGCCGACCCGCGCCGAAGTCTCCGACGTCGCCACCGCTGTCGTCCAAGGTGCCGACGCCGTCATGCTTTCCGACGAGACCGCGAATGGTTCCTTCCCGATCGATGCGATCAAAGCCATGAAGCGCGTCATTCTCTACACCCAGAACCACTCCCGTATCGCCCCGATGTCGCGCGAAGCCGAGGGCGGCGGCAAAATCTACGATGCTATTTCTAGCACTGCCGCTCGTCTCGCCGAGAAGATTCATGCCGACGTCATCATCTGCCAGACCGCATCCGGCACTACCGCCTTCACCATGGCGGCTCAGCGCCCGAATCTCCCGATTATCTCCGTCACTCCGAATTCCCGCATCGCAAGCCAGCTCGCCCTCATCTACGCGAACTCCGGCTTCGTCCGCCCTTACTCACCAAAGTTCGGCTACGACCTCGCCGTCGAGCTCAAAGCCTCCGGCTATCTCAAGACCAAAGATGGTGAGAAAGACCTCCTCGCCGTCATCGTCTCCGGCGACAAGAATAAGTCCGGCACCGACACCATCAAAGTCCGCCGCGTCTAGCCACTAGTATTATCAAAGTCCGCCGCGTCTAGCCAGCTATAAGGAATCAATCCATTTAGACAACCCCTCCGGGAAATTAATGTCATATTGCCAAAATCATGTAAAATAAAGCTAAGGGTCCTTGGTCTACTCCGTGACCGCTTGTACTTTAGCATCTATTGTCACGTCGTCAGACTCCTTTGGGAGACAGACCTACCCTGAGCCTACAAATCTCAGTTTCTTTAGTCACACATTCGTCGCATTAATGGCGAATCATATTTTTAATGTTAGGTCAAGATTAGCGTATTGCGCACGCCCTTGTGTATAGCCGTTACGTTTTGCAGGCTTCCTGCTCGCCGGCAACTACAACAATTCGACGTTCAACAATGGTGGTTCGAACGGCAACTATTGGTCCTCTACTTCTAAATCCGGTACTAACGCCTACAACTTGAACTTCAATTCGTCGAACGTGAATTCCGCGAACAACAACAATCGCAGGAACGGATTCTCAGTGCGCTGCGTCTTCGGCGAGTAGCCTCGCCATAAGCGAAGTATGCCGCTTGTCGGTGCTTCCCGACTCCCAACTATAGATAGACCCTTCGTAGCGGACTGGCCGGTATTAAATGAGGACCAATACCAGCCCGCTCACCACAATCAACGTTCATCGCATGTCTAGCGCTACCCCCCATCAATACTATCGCGTATCAATTTCTAGCGCCAATCTACCCCACCTAGCCCCTCGATCAGATTATGTTGCAGTCCCGCCACTTTCATATTCTTGCCCATTCCTATGTACGATACCACCGTATCCACACCGATTCCAGTCGAGACAAATTTATACATCGCTTTCTTAAAATTCCTTTTGTATCTTTTTCCGGGCAGAATCGCATTTAAATATACTTTCTTCCCCAGGAACGGACAACCCCGCTTTACATCCTGCACATATTTCTTATTCGGATGTAACGTCAGCCCCATCTCGCTTAGGTACGCCGGTATCTCGTTATTCATACATTTCATTGCCCGTCGCACTTCACTTTTTGGCACCACGATATAGAAATCATCCACGTATCGCCCATAGTAATAAAATCCCATTTTGCATTTCATCCACCAATCAAAATCATTCAACATAATATTCGATAGTAGTTGCGACGTCAGATTCCCAATCACGATTCCTTGCCCGTCCGGTTGATTAAACAAGCTCTTATTCGTCGGCAGTTCATCCCAATCGCTCCATCGCCCAGCAATTCTAACATTGATTGTCGGATCATCAAAAATAATTTCTTTCCACAAATACGCGCAGAGGTCATACAAGAACCCGCCTTCTGGGAATTGCCGCTTCAGTCCCCACATTACTTTCTCGTACAAGATTTTCCTATTCAGACTCATGAAGTATCCCGACAAGTCTCCCTTTATCACCGTCGCCTCGACTCGCCCACCTCGCGATACTTTCCGCATCGCCCTCTGCAGCCTCTCCACAGCAAAATCCGTCCCTTTCTCATTTCTACACGAATACGAATCGTAGATGAACTGCTTATCCCACCACGGCGCAACAATCGCATAGAGCAAATGATGCACAATCCGGTCCCGAAAAGGCGCCGCAAATATTTCCCGCATCACCGGCTCATGCGTAATAAACGCCTTTCCGCGGCTCGGTTTATAGCGCCGCGTGAGAATGTCTTCGCAAAGGTTTTCCAAATTCTCGACATAGAACGCTTCAAATTTCATCTGATCATCGGTATTAGTCTTCCCTCGCCGTGCCATCCGGTAGCACTCGAACAACGTCCCAAGTAGCTCATCTGGCCCAGCTGGGAGTCTTTTCAGGAAATTCTTTGGATTTTTCTTCTTCATAACACATCTCCTCCGCCCAGTTCCTTCGCAGCGTCATTCATATTTTTCTTTGCCATTCTTTCGCCATATTTCTGCATTTCCTTTCTTAGCAACTTCTCCATGTTTGAGATTTTCATCGCGATATCAAAAATCTTCTTCGGTTCTACCAGAAGAAGATTCGTCATAATCACCGTATAGCCATGTAGTTCCTCTAGAATATCCGCCACCCGCTTGAGGAATATTCCGAAATCTAGCGTCCCACGCGACGCTCTCGTCGCATCGATTATTAGCCTTCCCGACAGCTCGTCCATCCTCGCACAGTACGATACTCGCGATACCGCGTCGACTTTGCGCGTCGCCTCATGTATCGCCTTGTTGACTTCACGTGCCCTCGCGAGTAGATCCGTCACTCGCTCCTCTGGCAGGATTAGCTTATTTGTCCTCTCGAGCAGTATTTCATCGCGATGCACCATTTCTTCAAAATCTTCCGGTGATACTTTCATCCCGAGATCATAGATTTTAATCACTGGCGTCGATTTTACTAGCTTATACCCCACTACATCCATTTTTTCAGTCAAAGACTCCAAGCTCTGCGCCTGGAATGACACGCATCCGATTTTCGATCGAAAGCTATAATCCTTATCCGGAAGCACTCTCGCTTTATTCTTGAGCGACGCACACACGACATATTTGTACAAAATCGCCGAATGATCAAAAGCCTTCCACCACTTGTCATCGATCATCTTCACCAAGAATATTTTGCTGTAATTTTCCTTTTCTTGGTTCATTGCCCATTCTTTGCGCTCAAGATATTTCTTTTTCGCCGCCGCCTTCGCCTCCTCCTTCGCTTTCTTCGTGGATTCAGTCTCGCCATCCTGATTATTCTGTCGTTCAGCCATTTTCATCCATTCTTAGTTTTTGTTAGGTTAGATTTATCGTTACTAACTTTCTCTATTCTAGAAGTTAGGCCATGTTGCCGTTTTTCTTTTGCTAGCCTGAGCCGCTTCGGCTCATCCCGCCTCCCTGGAGAGTAGCATCTCTCTTTTTCGGGAGACGGGAAGCACCGACAAGCGGCATACTTCGCCTATGGCGAGGCTACTCGCCGAAGACGCAGCGCACTGAGAACCCGCGCCTGCGACTGTCGTTGCTCGCGGAACTCACGCGCGACGAACCGAAGTTCAAGCTGTAGGCGTTAGTACCGGATATAGAAGTAGAGGACCAATAGTAGCCGTACGAACCACCATCGCTGAACGTCGAATTGTAGTAGTTGCCGGCGAGCAGGAAGCCTGGCGTCGTGCCTGGACCAGCGTTATTGTAGAAGTTTGACGTTGACTCGTAATAACCATTAGCTAAGCTGGACTGACCAGTCACTGCGAGAATCATTTGATAGAAGTCACCGCCAGTGTATCCACCACTATCGCGAGACACGCCTTCAGTCGTGGCAGTTGGCAGTCTCCAACCTTTCGGGCAGATAGAGTAGGCAGCATTGTAGCCATCCCCGGTCACCGCAGTGCCGCTAGTGTCTTTGCCGCCAGCCGTAGCGGTGAGCCATGAATAGTAGGAGTTACATGGCGTAGAACTGTCACAGGTTGTCGTATTGTTGCCAGTATTGAACACGTACTCACCACTATCACTACTAAACTGACCGGATGCCACAGAAGTACCACTCGTAATGGCCGTAGAAGCCGGAAGGGTGTAGTAGCTAGCACTTGGCACATCAGATTTATCACTACTGAGTACAGTGCCGCCGGCGAGGTTCAAGTTAGAAGTCATCCAGAACTTACCGTCTGCGAGTTTTGCGACCGAATAAGTTTTGCTGTCCCGCGTATCGGTGAGCGTTCCCGTCGCCCCATTAGCAATCGTACTACAAGGATTAAAGTCCTGCATCGTACCAGAGATGGCACTCATACAGTTCGCTGAGGCCGTAGCCGTGAGTGTTGCTCCGTCCGCTACTACCGTATAGGTCGTCTCGTCGCTCGTACTGTCGGCTATCGTACCACTCGCTGCCGGTGACACACTCCAAGAGGAGAAGGTATAGTTTGTGTCGTCATAGTTTGCCGTAATCGTGTGTGTAGAGCCTTGCGCGAGGCTTGCGATCTCGCCATTCGTGTATTCTGTTCCGTCAATCTCAATACTCGTGACATTCGTGAGCGCGACTGTAACATTAAAGTTGTTGATTGTGCCATCAGCATTCGCATAGTTTGGATGGACGAGGGTATACTTCACTTGCCCAGTGTAAGTGTCTGCAGCTTGATATGGCGCAATTGCTGCAGCGTAGGTCGTAGTGAATCTAGATGGTTTAGATACGTCTATCGCATTTTGGAATGCCACTACCTTGGTATTATTGGATGGTACAGCATGATTCGCGGCAAAAGAACCATTCGCGTCGGATAGAATTGTTGGTACAAAATAGTTTGTAGAATTATCTACTGCAGTGAGGCGCATTGCCCAGTTGGAGACACTCGTAGTCATATTAGTACCAGTAGGAATTGTCTGTCCTGTGACTGCACCGGTGAGGTCGGTGTTGCCTACAGTATTATTGCCGTATCCTACCGCATACACCGAGTAGCCATCGCGGTCATTACAAGTCACATCAATTGTCGTGACACCAATGCTATTTTCTACTGTACCACCGATCATTTCTACACTATGTGCAATATCGGTAGAATCTGGGTTGGCTGTCATAGAACATGCTTCTAGGACTTTTACGGTCGTAGTGATAGCTTCTGTTTCTATTGCGGTAGATGCCGGCTCACTCAGCACCCCCGCCGAGACCGCCGTCACCCCCGCGATTACGCCGAGCGGCAAGAATTGCAAAGTCCCCCGCCCTAGCCGCCTAGTTTTCTGTTGCAGAGTTCCGAGCCCTAGCCTGCCTTTCTGCTGCAGAGCCCCTAGCCGCCTCAGCTTAGTATTTTGTTGTTTTCGCGATTGCTCCGCACCCGAAGACAATCCGACATGGTGTATGACCATATTCTGCTCCTTTTATGCCACTATCGGTATCAACGTCAACCAATACCTACACAGTGAACGCCATTTCAAATTTTATACAACCATTATATTCCACTTTCGCTTATAAATCAAGTAGATTTTCGCTCAATGTTTACACCGCTACATTTAACAATAAAGCGAGATCATCCTCGCTTTTACTTTTCTATCTTTCGATAATATTCTTGTATCTCTTCGAAACAAGAGGACTTTTGAGAACGCCGTCTTTAATCTTCGCCAGCAGCCCCTCGTTCACTTCAACATTATAATCAACTATCTCAATCTTTCGATTATTGACCCATTCGATTAGCTCCTCGCGTCGGACTATCGACGGCCTATTACAATCGAAGGCGGTCTCTCGTCCAAAATGTAGCGACGATTCACGCGTTCCAGGTTCGATCACGACGATTGTTTCACTCGAATCAATCTGACGACGATTAGCATAGTTCTTCACCCCCTCAACATTGCTAGTTGCATTTACCGCAATACAGACAGCTTGTTCCTCACTAATCGCAATAAAAAGCCCCAGGTGGTCTTTGGCTTCACCGAAACATGTCCCCGCCCTAAATCTGAGCCACCTGCCCACTCTGTAGACATCATCAAATCCCATAGCGCTATCTGTACTCCAGATACATTTCTCTGGAATCAGCCAGAAAATCATTTGTCACCCTAAATGGGTCATTTTCATCTTCGATGTTTTCAAAAAAATCAACCATATTAATATCTTCACATTTCATACCAGACTCAAGCGCCGCTTGATGCTTTTTCCATTCCGGATACTTATGTGTAATCTCGACAAGCTTTCGCCAATCATATTTGCCAAAATTGTCCCAAGCAAAATCCAAAGCCTCTCTATCAGTTTCCGACAGTTCGTCATAGTCAACATCATTTACCGAGCTAAGCACTCCGTTCTCATTGGTTTTTTCAAAACGGATATATGAGCCGATATATTCAAAATCCGCCGATTCGATGTTGCTATATTCACTATCACTGAATTCTGCAACATCTTTCGTTAGTGAACCAACTGGCCCATTCTTCATAGCAACATAACGGTCCTCTGAAACAGTTCGCCCGTATTTACGCATATGATAGCGGTCAGCTGCCCACACAAGCTTGATAATTTTAAGCTCAGGAATACTAGCCGCTCGCTCATCTTTACGAACTAGATAGTTTATCATCTGAGTTATCTTCCTATAATCACTTCTCATACCCGCTTCTCCTAATACTATTCTATCATGTTTCTCATTTTTGTAAATACTTATCACATTTATGTTTTAACTATTGACTTTTTATGCGATGTGTGATATAATAAGAATAATCGCGTTATCTGCGACGTTCTTTAAAATCGTTTGATGGTTTAGGTTTTAATAACGTCGCTTTTGAATATATTCCCTTCAAATCAAAATATTTTAAGGAGGTTTTTCCCTATGAAAAATCAATTCAAAAAGCTCGTTTCTCTCTCCATCGCGCTCGTTATGATTCTCGCGCTGTCCATGACGGCCTCCGCCGCCTACGGCTGGAGCTCCGGCTACGACCGGGCAACCCTGAAGGAGAAGGCCAAGAACAACGCGGACGTCTCCCGGAATTATTTCGGGCTGGACGACAAAGCGTTCTCCGTCCGCAGCCAGAGCTTGCTCTGGTGGTTCGCCGACGGCAACAACAAAGCGGCCGACTCCTGGTACTACGACGGGATTGATGAAGTTTACCGTGACTTTTACGGTAACACCATCACCCCCGCCACACTCGACAGCGGTCGCTCCAATGGTATAACCTTCAAATACAACGGTTATATCTGGTACCAGATTTCCGACGGCACTTTCTACCGCTGGAATGGCCGGAACCAGATCTGGGCGACCGATTCTGAGAATCGCAAAATTCTCCAGAATGGCACATTCCAGTCCAATACCGAGTACGACTACTACACTGATGACCGCTCCACGAGTTCCAACACAGTATCATGGAGTTACGGCGGCTACACCTGGTATCGGGACTACAACGGTTCCTCATGGTGGCGCTGGAACGGCAGCCAGAAGACCTGGGCAAGCAGCTCGGAGAACCGCAACATCGAGAATTCCTACAACGATCGGAATTCCTCAAATCGCAATACCTACAACTCCAACGGCCGTGCCTATTCCTGGAATGGCTACACCTGGTATCAGACCGACAACCGCGGATATTTCCGCGTTGACGGTAACGGATATCAAATCTGGGCGTCGAATTCCGAAGTAAGCAGCCTCGAGCGGAACGGGAGCTATCTCGGAAGTAATTACTATTACAACGGCAAGACTTCCGGCTCCTCCAGCTCCAACACCGAGTACAACTACAATATGTTCTCGGGCTACAACTGGAAGAACGGCGTGATCGCACCGCCGTATTCCGAGTGGACCGAGGACCAGGCGCGCGAACTCCTCAATATCACGTACAACTACGTGAAGGACGTCGAAAGCCAGACCGCACAGGCCCAGTTTATGCAGGCCGTGCTGAACATGGCAAACGGCTCTGACGTCCACAACGCGGCGCAGTATCTGGGCAAATACCAGAACAACGCCCCGGAGAAGGACGCGAAGAGCCGCAGCCTCCTTGCCCTCGCGAGGGACGTCATTTGGCGTAACATTGCGAGGAACAACGGCTGGAACAGCTGCTATATTGTACTCCCCTCGGAGTACAACCATGTCAGCGTCACGACCAGCTCCGACGGCAAGGTCACGTTCACCTTCAAGACGGAATCCGGCACAATCTATACCGGCTCGCCGGAATCTCCGTATTCCACCTAAACCATCAAACGAAAAATCCCCCTCTTGGGGGATTTTTCATGCCAAATATACTACCGCCCGATTAGCTTCAAAAACTCCGTCTCCCCCATTCTCGGTATCCCCAGTTTATCCGCCTTATCGGTTTTCGACTTCCCAGGCTTCTCACCGACGATGAGCGCCGTCGTCGTCTTTGTCACCGACGAAGTCACCGTCGCGCCTAGCTCTCGCAGTAAGTCTTCAGCTTCCTCGCGCCCCATCGATGCAAGCGTCCCCGTCACGATATAGGACTTGCCCATTAGTGGCAGCTCACTCTCCACCTCGTCTACCGGCCAAGCCCCCAGCTCTTTTAGCTCAGCCATCTCGGCCGCATTTTCCTCGTCCGATATCCATGCCATAATCGACTCCGCTACAACTTCACCGATGTCTGCCACCTCGAGCAAATCCGCCTCCGTCGCTTCGAGTAGTCTGTCCATCGTCCCAAATTTCCGTGCCAAGCTCGTCGCCGTCGCCACCCCCACGTGTCTAATCCCAAGCGCCGTAATGAATTTCGCAAGTCTCGCCCCCTTCGACGCATTTATCGCCGCGACTAGCTTCTCTGCCGACACCTCGCCAAACCGCTCTAGTCGCATTACGTCGCCTACTTTCAGCCGATACAGATCCGGTATCCCCTTCACAAGCCCCGAGTCGACCAGTGCTTCCACGTTTTTCTCGCCCAGCCCCTCGATATTTAGCGCCGGTTTCGACGCATAGTATTCCACCGCCCGCTTCAGAATCAAGTCCGACGATTCCCCCTTCACCCTATACACCGCCTCGCCCTCTGGCCGCTCAAATTCCAGCTCTGGATACTGCTCTTTCAAAGCCTCTAGGTAATCATATCGCTTCGCCCCCTCTGGCCTGAGACTCGTTAGTACTTCTTTCACCTGCGGAATAATGTCCCCCGCCTTATAAATAATCACCGTATCACCGATTCGGATATCGAGCCGCGCAATTTCATCAGCATTGTGCAGTGTCGCATGTTTCACTGTTGTCCCCGCCACTACTACCGGATCAAAAAGCGCCACCGGCGTCGCCGCCCCTGTCCGCCCAATCGAGATTACAATGTCGCGCACTACAGTCGTCGCTTCTTCCGCCGGGAATTTATACGCCACCGCCCCTCGCGGCGTCTTCCCGACAATTCCAAGCTCATCATATACCTTTCGGTCATTGATTTTGATTACCATCCCATCAGTGTTAAATCGAAGCCCCTTCCTATAGTCATCCAGCTCACCAATATACGAAAACAACCCGTCCATGTCATCGCCGCTCCATACGCGGTCTTCGTTTGACGTCTGGAACCCGAGCTCGCGCAGTGTTTCATACGCCTCTTTCCAAGTCGGCTTATCCGGCTTTACCAAATCATACGCGATGAATCTTAGCGGGCGCGAAGCCGCAATCTTTGGATCAAGCTGTCGAATCGACCCCGCCGCGAGATTCCGCGGATTCGCAAACTCCGCCTCCCCCGCTTTTCTCTGCTTTTCTTGTAGTTTCTCAAAATCTTCTTTGAAGATAATAATCTCCCCCCTCACTTCCACCTCCGAAACGGACGAATTGCTTCTGAGATTGAGCGGTATATTCTCTATCGTCCTCACGTTCTGTGTCACATCTTCACCGACAAGCCCATCTCCTCGCGTCACTGCCTGACAGAAAACTCCATCGCGATACTTTAGCGAGCAAGCCAGTCCGTCCATTTTGATGTCGGTGAAAAATTCTTTAATCTCTCCACCAGGCACCAATTTCCGATTCCGATTGATCCATTCCATCACCTCATCTCGCGAGAACACATCCGCAAGACTAATCATCCGCTTCTCATGTGTGACTTTTTCAAATTTATCAAGCGCTCGCCCTGCCACTCGCTGCGTTGGCGAATCTGGCGTGATGAGCTCCGGATATTCCATCTCTAGCTCAGCCAGCTCGTGTTTGAGCGAGTCCGCCGCCGCCTCGCTCATAATCGATTCATCGAGCACATGATAATGATACCGATAATCATTAATCAGCTCTCTTAGTTTCAGTATTCTTTTCTCCGCATCCTCTTTTGTCATACTACAATTGTATCACAAAGCCGCTATTTTTTGTCACCATCAATCAGCCCACGATAATAAATATACAGATACACCGCCGCAAAGATGATCGAAAAACAACTAAGTAGCACTATCGTCACCTCGCTCACTAGCGTCACGTCAACCCATTCTACCGCACGTGCGACTAGCACCACCGGCACTAGAATCACTGCCCAGATCGCCACCAGTATCAAAGCCATCACCGCCATTCGCCCCCAGAATTTGATTTTCTTACCTTTCATCATTCTACGCACCATTCCGAGCGTTTCAATCGGATAAAGCCCTGGCGCCGACACCGCCACAAGCGACATGATCGACGGAGTCAGCAAGAACGCCGAAAGCCACACCATCAGCCCCGCAAAAATCGCAAACATCAGTCCATATCCGAAATTCTGAAACAAATTCGTTTCCACCGCCGACGCATATGCTACGAGCGTCACAATCACCGGTAGTAGCTGCACCGCAATAATTGCCAACACCACCACCGTCGATATCAGCGGCGTCATCGCATTGTATAGCCCGTCACGGAAGCTCACTTTCTTTCCAGCTTTGATTTGCCTCGCAAAAAATATCGCCAGAAGCCACACCATTAGCCCAATCATGCTCGACGTTATTACCGTCTCTAGACTCGGGAACCCCACCACCAGCCCCATCACGATTACCGCCGTCACGAATAACAGCCCATACACTTCCAGATTCGCAAAAATCATCCAGAAGCTCGTCCTAATATGCTCGCCTATCCTAAGGCTGCATACTTCAGTGCTTTTTCTAGAACGTTTTTTTGCCATTCTCTAGTCTTTCTATCCGTTTTTCAATCGGCGGATGAGTGCTAAATAGATCATTGAAAAAGCCTTTTCTTAGCGGATCATTGATATACATGGATGCGGCCGCCGTATTTTGGCTTTGCATCGGCGCCGAGTGCGACTGTAGTTTCTTCAGTGCATCAATCATTCCCTCTGGATAGCGCGTAATATTCACCGCCGAAGCATCCGCTAGATATTCGCGTTCACGACTTACCGCCATCTGTGCCACCGCCGCGAGTATTGGTGATAAAATTGCCGCTAGTACTATCAAAAGATATCCCATCGGACTCCCCTCATTATCTCGTCTCCGATTCCCATAGAACATCATCCGGAAAGCCACATCCGCGATTAGTCCCACCACACACGTCAGCCCAAACACAATCATACTCACCCGTATGTCATAATTCTTCACGTGCGACATCTCATGCGCCATCACCGCCGTAAGTTCCTTGTCATTCATAATGTCCATGAGCCCAGTTGTCGCAGCGACCACTGCGTGTTTTGGATCTCTCCCCGTCGCAAAAGCATTCGGCGCTGCATCTTTAATGATATACACCTTCGGCATCGGAAGCCCCGTCGTAATCGAAAGATTTTCTACAATATTGTATAGTCTCGGATTATCCTTCTTCGAGATTTCTTCCGCACCAGTCATTGCCATAGCTAGCGACCCCGCGGCAAAGTATTGAATCAAAGCGTAAATCGTCGCGACAAGCACCGTCCAAAGCGCAATCCATGGATCTCGGTATACATACGCAAAAATCCCCGCAATCGCGGCGATCATCAAAACGAACACCCCCATTATAATCCATGTTCGTCTCTTATTCTGTGCTATCTGCTTATACATTTTGAGCCTAAGTTATCTCCCACATCTCACCGTATTACATTGTAATACGGTGTATTACAATGTAATACAAGTTCGTTTACTTAGAATTTCACTTCTGGCGCTTTTTCAATTTTGGCTTTCTCGGCTTCGCTCACTTCAAAATAATCACGTTTCTTGAGATGTACGAACATATTGTTTACGATATTTGATGGTACCGTCACAATTTTCGTATTGAGTTCCCTAGCACCAGAATTATAGAATCTGCGCGCCGCTTGGATTTTATCCTCTACATCCTGTAGCTGCTCCTGCAACTTCACAAAGTTCGTATTAGCCTTGAGCTCCGGATAAGCTTCCGCAATCGCAAAAATCCGCCCGAGTGCCGTCTGCATTTCGTTCTCTGCCGCCGCAGCTTGCTTCACCGTCTTGGCACCCATCACCGCGCTACGCGCCTCAGTCACCATCTGGAAAGTTTCTTTCTCATGCTTCGCGTAGCCCTTTACAGTTTCCACTACATTCGGAATGAGATCCGCACGATATTTTAGCTGTACCGTGATGTCACTCCAGGCCTCATCGACCCGCTCATTCAGAGTCTTGAGTCCGTTATAGGAACCGACCACCGCCGCAATCACAGCCACGATTAATACAACTATTATAATTCCAATTATTCCACCTATTTCCATGCTTTTCCTTTACTTTATTTATTATGGAGGTGCCTACCGGAATTGAACCGGTGTACGCGGTTTTGCAGACCGCTGCGTAACCACTCCGCCAAAGCACCACCTATATATATTATAGCAAAAAATTATTTTTGTATCAAGACTATGCCAATAACAACCAGAATGGTGGCGACTAAATGAACGATGACGGATTTTTTGGTAAGTTTTTCACGACCGAACTTCGGCGCA
>CAZZAI010000001.1:0-31231 GCA_964652665.1 uncultured Candidatus Saccharibacteria bacterium | reverse complement strand
GTTCATCCTTGCCTCACTTTATTATTTTTGTTTGGGGCCTGATTGATGAGATAATACCTGCGACTAATTCACAAGTGGAATATCTATAACAAAATAGGCACCACTAGGTGGATTAATCAAACACTTCTACGGACATTAGTCTATAGAACACTTTGAAAGGCCTAATGATGCCTATTTTATGTTCTATAAAACCCGTAGATAATAATACCTACTGTCCTTTGTAAAAATGTTTGATTAATCCACTTTCATTGTATCGCACTTTTACATAAAATGCAAGTGTTATTTACAATTATTCGCCTCACTTCATCATTCATTCGCAACCGAGGGATGCGCAGAAACTATCGCCCACATCATCACCGGCATCAGGTATATCTGCAGCGCATTCACGAGCCCAGAGAAAAATACTAGGCTCACCCCATACCCCACCATCAGCACGATTATTAGCATTTGTTTCCGATTGAACAACTTCCATATTATCATTATCACAGTCGCACCAAGCAACATCGCTCCGATAACCCCAGTCTCCACTAGTACATTCGCATACTCATTCTGAATAATCTCTTTCGGACTATCAATCAGACCTGCCTCCCACATCGCCGTGCCAGCCCCGCCTATCCCCACGCCCATTATTACCGTCCGCGCATCCCGCCCCCATACCGCAAGCCCATTTCTGGTCATCGTCTTTCTTACTTCCGTAGATTCTTCCACGTATCCATCAAACACTGAGTCACTGGACAGAGAATCATCACTTGCTCGCGTATCGTCATCCGCTTTTTCAAAAGTATCCCCACTTTCCTGTTCGCCGTCCTCCCGCGCCTCATCACTACCATCCCGCGTCCCATCACTACCATCCTGCACCTCATTACCATCCTCCTGCATCGCATCTCCGCCTTCCACTTTACCCCAGTCTCTAAAATCCACGATTCCAAGCGTCAGCTGATCCACCGACTTCGCTACCGCCCCGCCAAAAGTCTCGTTTGTCGGCCCAATCTCCGCCATCACTCCTTGCGCCACCACCCCCATCGCAAAAGAGAGAATTATCGCTCCCCACATCGCCACCAGCTTTCCTATCGCCATTCCCCGTTGCCCGCTCCAACCTTTTACCACCATATACCCCGTCAAAAACAGCATCGCCACCATCGTCGCATAAATCGCTCCGCGCGAGAACACAACGAGTAGCACCATCGCAAAGAACCATAATAGCCCCGCCCATTTAAGAAACTCCGCTCGGCTGCGTTTTTCTTCATTCATCTTCCATGCCGTCACCACGATCGGCGCGATCAGTAGATTCCCCATGAACTGCGGCTCAATCGCCAATCCATTCGGATGCGGGAAACCAAACATTTCCGACACACACCCCGCACAAAGTAACGAACACTCCCGCCCTACACCCATCAAATCCAACACGCATTGTACTATACACCACGCCGCGGCCATCCCCGCCCCGCCAAGGAATACTCTCATCCATTTTTTCTTGTATCCCGCATCCGCCACCACATCTCTTAGCGCCACCACGTTCATTATGACAATATATATCGCCCATATTATCCCCACAGTCAACGTGCCCCTCAAAGCATTACCAGACCATAATATTGAAAAACTCGCAAAAACAGGGAACAAAGCACAGTACCACTTCTGTATATATATACTAGCTTTTTTCCTAGCCACAACCAGCATCGCCCCCACAATAGCAAATAAAACTAGTCCCACTAGCGGCAAAGACAATTCCAAGTTCATCGACTCATTTTCACCCAGTCGTATCACCGGATAATACGAGAAAAAGAGCATTACCGGCATCACCAAAAATAGCGCCCGATACATTCTCGCTAGCTTCCGTTCCATCTTCCCGGCTACTTTCTTTTTCTTGAGACGGCCATCCATCACTGCGCCTCACTATCATCTTTTTCGTTCGCGTCCGACTTCAGGCATTCTTTGGTCACTTCTTCTAGCTCCCGCACGAATCTTTCCTCACCAAATTTCGCCACGCTCTCCGCTATTTTTTCTTTATCAAATTTCTTCGTCTCAAACCCCTCTATCGCCCGCACCAAGCTCGCGACTGTCTGTTCACCAAACATCACACCATTCACCCCCGGAATCACATAGTCACGCGCTCCACCCTCGCCATATGCTATTACCGGGCACCCCACCCCCATCGCTTCCACCGGCGCTATCCCAAAAGGCTCCAGACTAGGGAACAAATAGCCCCTCGCATAAGAGAGAATCATCGCTAATTCCCGCTTCCCCGTCAAAGGCAAAAACCGCACAAGCGGAGCATTATCCGCCATCTTCATTAGAGCATTATGCTCCGGCCCCTCTCCTACTACTAGCAGCGGCCGCTCCGTCTCCACACAAGCCTTCACCGCGAGGTCTAGTCTTTTCCAAGTCACTTGCCGGCTCGTCGTCACATAAAAGCCACCTCTCGTCTCAAAGTTTTCCACAAGTTTTCCACAGCCCCCCGCCATTTCTGCCCCTTGACTTTTCTCCAAAATATTCTTAAGCCAAAGTTCTCTATCCTCTTGACTTTTCCGAGATTTATTTCCCTGTTCCTCTTGACTTTTTACACTACTTATGCTAAAATTATCAATATCCACTGGCGGATGGACTATTTTTGCATTTCGCCTATAATACTTCCGAATCAGCCCTCTTGCGTACTCACTAATCGTCACGAATTGGTCTACTTTTAAGGCCGCCTCATAATCTCGCCTTCTTAGTGGCGCCACCATTTTCTTAAAACAGAATCTCACCACCGGGTTTAACGCCCCAAACCCAGGATTCTCTACATAGTCATCATACATTTGCCAATAGTACTGCGTCGGCACATGGCAATACGATATATGTATCGCCTTCTTCCCTGTCTTTTCGTTCCGCGTCTTTACTGCCTTCGCTTCCGCCCCAGTAACTGAGATTACCAAATCATACTCCGACAGATCCAATTTCTCAAAATACCTTTGCCGGAGCGGCCCCAAGAATTTCCGAAGCCGCGTAGGCAGTTTTTGTAGCCACCCAGTTCTCACATCCGCACCAAGAAACCAATCAATTTTCTTTGGATTATACTGCGAAGTGTAAATCGGGGCATCCGGATACATCTCATGTATCTTGAGCAAAACTTTCTCCGCCCCACCTACATTTGTTAGCCAATCACAGACCAGCGCTACCTTCTTTGCGTTCCCCCCCTCTCGAAGTCGCTTATCAGACTCTGCCCTAGCCGCCTTCATTGCTATTTCGCTCCTTTGCCAAGCAACACCGCCACTATTGTCCTAAAGAATATCTGCGCATCGAGCATCAGTGACCAATTCATCACATAATATATATCTAATGCTCTTCTCTCCTCGAACGGTATGTCGCGCCTCCCTGATACTTGCGCAAACCCCGTCAGTCCCGACTTCACGCTAAGGATCAGTGACCTATCACCATAATCTCTAAGCTCTCCCGGCAGCAACGCTCGTGGCCCGATTAGCGAAATATCTCCCTTCAAAATATTAAAAAGTTGTGGCAACTCGTCTATCGAAGTCCTCCGGATAAACCTGCCAAACCCGGTCACTCTCGGATCGTCTTTCAGATAGTCGCCATTTTTACGATATTTCTTAATCAACCCCGGCTTCCCCATCTTTAAGAATGCCTCTTCTGGCGTGAGCCCACTATATTCCGGTTTCATCGACCGGAATTTAAAGCACTTGAACTTTCGGTTATATTGCGTCAGTCTCTCATCTTTGTAAATCGCCGGCGCCGACGGGCAGGAGATTTTTAGTATTAGCCAAGTTATCGCCATCGGTATCGCCGCCACAATCAGCCCCACCCCAGACAAAATAATATCAAAAGCTCTTTTTACAGTCGCCCCACCACCCGAAAGCGGCGTCAGCTTCACCATCACTGCTGGTGTCGTCCCGATTAACTCCAACTCTCCAAAATGCGAGCTAAGCGTCGTCTCGCTCGGCACAAAATAATACATCAAATGCCGATTCACCGCTTGCCGATAGACATATTCTGTCGATTTCTCATCCGTCTGGAATATCACATCCACTCTTATGTGCTTTAGCGCTTCTTTTAGCGACGAATATTGATAGCGCCGCAAATCCTCAGGAATATATTTTCTTCCCGCCACAATTCCCGCCAGTCTGTATCCGCTCTCGGGCACCGACGAAATATAATTTGCCAGATATTCCGTATTAATCTGATTCCCGATAATTAGCACTCGTTTCGTCCCGAAGTTTTTCCTAAATATTAGTCGCGACGCGCCAATCACTAGCATTCTTTCAATCACCAGGAACAAGAATGCCAGCACCGCTGCCACCGCTGCCACAATTCTCACCGGAAAAAGTTCCCTCCCCGTAAAGAAATCATATACAATCAGTGCCGCTACGCTTAAGATAGCCGCGAGCATCAATCTCCCGACTAGCTCCAATCTAGACTTCCCCATCATCATCGGCTTTTTGTATAATCCTAGCGCCGCCAAAATCACTAACATAATCGGCACTAGTAGTGCGACTTCCTTTGTAAACTCACTTAGTTGCGATTCAAATTCATACGGCCTCGTATCTATATGTACCCTGATAAAATATGCCGCCGCCGAGGAAAGCACGAGCATCAGCCCATCTCCTATAATCAATGTCAATCTCAAAATATAATCAGACTTTCTCCGCATGCTCTTATTATACCATAAAGGCTTACTTCTTGCGAATACGAGATGATATCAGGGCCTTGTTACATAATTCAAACGCAGTCGAGGGACATAAAGACCAAGTCGCCGTCAGGCAGATTTGGTCGCTGTAGAGGCGGAGTGACGTGGTATAATCTTTGATTACCACGTCACGGAGCTCCCGAGACGCGTTGAATTATGTAACAAGGCCGATATCAACAGGACTAGGAAATTACTCCACCGTCACACTTTTCGCCAAATTTCTTGGCTGGTCGACATTAAGTCCCTTCGCCGTTGTCACATAATACGCGAATAACTGCGCCACCAAGTTTAGCAGCACCGGCGCAAATATCTTAATTTCCGATGATATCTTGATTACGCTCTCTACTGGCAAATCAAAATCTTCCACATTCGTCACCGCCACTATATGCCCTCCTCGCGCCAGCACTTCTTGTACATTCGACACTGCTTTATCATACAAGTGTCCCTCCGGCAAGAACGCCATCTCGAAAAACCTATCATCCACCAGCGCTAGTGGCCCATGTTTTAGCTCACCAAAAGCATATGCATTCGCATCCACGTATGCCACTTCTTTGAGTTTCAATGCTCCCTCCATCGCGATTGGATACGCCGTATCTCGCCCTAGATAAATCGCGTGTTCATACTCCGCATATTTTGCCGCAATTTCTCGCACAGCGTCACGCGACTCATTCAGGATACTTTTCACTGCTTCCGGCAAGCTCGCAATTTCTTCCACATACGGACGCAGTATTCCCGGCTTTACCCCCTTCGCTTGTGCAATTGTAATCCCGAACATTACCATCGCAATCATCTGCGAAGTAAACGCCTTCGTCGAAGCTACCGAGATTTCTGGCCCCACGTGCACATAAGTCCCGCCATCCACTTCGCGCGCAATCGTCGATCCAATTGCATTCACGATCCCGACCGTCTTAATTCCTTGTTTCTTAATCTCCCTGAGACACGCCAAAGTATCTGCCGTCTCGCCAGACTGTGATACGATTAGCGCCACCGAATCTTTCGGTATGTAAGCATTCCTATATCTATACTCCGACGCAATTACAGTCTCTACCGTAATTTCTGGCGTGAATTGTTCGATGTAATATCCCGCCGCAAGTCCCGCATGATACGCCGTGCCGCACCCCACAATCACAAGATGCCGGATTTTCCTTAATTCCGCCTCCGTGAGCCCAGGTCCGCCTAGTCGCACCGTTCCTTCTTTTTCGTTCACGCGCCCGCGTAATGTCTCTTTTAGCGACTCCGGTTGCTCCATTATTTCTTTGAGAAGAAAATGCTCATATCCACCTTTCTGAATCGCCGCGAGATTAGTCTCAATCTCCTCCACTTTGGCCGACACCGGCTCCGCATTCAGCGTCTTGATTTCTATGCTATTACTCTTGATCAAAGCTACTTCACCATCATTCAAATAAATCGCCTGTTTCGTATGTCCTACCAAAGCCGATGCATCCGACGCAATCAAAGTCTCATCGTGTCCTACACCAATCACAAGTGGCGAGCCACTTCTTGCCACCACGATTTCGTCCGGCCGCGCTGAGGATACCACCGCAATCCCATAGGTCCCTTTCACAAGTTTCAGCGCCTGTACTACCGCATTCATTAGCGGATATTTCCCATCCTGATAGAATGAGTTAATTAATGCCGCCAGCACTTCTGTATCAGTCGCCGATTTAAAATCATGCGACTTCAAGTTTTCCTTTAACTCTTTATAATTCTCAATAATTCCATTATGTACTAAGAATATTTTTCCGGCTTGATGCGGATGCGCATTCACTTCCGACGGCTCACCATGCGTCGCCCATCTCGTATGCCCGATTCCTATCTTATCATCTCGCCGGTTAGCCGCCAGCTTTTCTTCCAGATTCGCTATCTTGCCCTTCGCCCTGAGCAAAGTCGCTTCCCCTTCCGCATTCATTGTCACAATGCCAGCCGAATCATATCCTCTATATTCCAGTCTTTTAAGTCCTGAAATCAAAAAATCCTGCGCATTCTTTTTTCCAACATACCCCACGATTCCGCACATACGCGTACCTCCTTAGATTATTTACTACATTATACCATATTAATTCAAGAAAGAGTTAAACCCATCGTCTTGCGTTAAATAATCCATAAACACCGCTACCTCCTCAATCGGCACCACAAAATCCATTTTCTTTATTATTTTCCTATCCACCACGCTCGTGTCCATGATTTTAAAATCAAGCCAGCTAGAGTTCCAGAGTCTTGCATCCGCATTCGACACCATCTTGCTTAGTTTATTCCGATATCGTTTCCCAGGACGAGTCTTGACTGTCAATCTTTGTAGACATAGTTCAATATACTCAGCATTCGGCACCATTCTCGCCTTTGTGAGCGTCTTATCCACCAAGCAATTTCTAGAAATTCCAGGGTTGAACCACATTATTTTACTCATAATAGCGACGCAAATCTGACTCACTCTCGGATTTTTCACCATGATATTCATTGTAATTCCCAATATTTGATAGGCGTCTCTCGGACGATGTTCTAATTTAAGTATCCTTTTCTCGTATAATTCCGCTAGTGCCCTTTGTACGCTCCCCGAATTCGGATGTTCAAGCGATAATTCATATATCCTAAGCAAGTGTTTTTGAATCGAAAGTTCTTTCATCTCCCCGTCTCCGTCCGCTTCAAACAGGCTTTTTCGCGATTCCCAATATATCTTATCCGGCTTTCTTGCCGACATTATAATATCATCATGAAGGATAGTTTTTTGTGGATTTAGTTTTAGCCCAAATTTCGCCAAAGTCTCCGCGAGTATCCTCACCAGTTTTCTCGCCGTCAATTCGTCTTGTGTAAATATTCTATAGTCATCACGGTATCTCAAAATCGTGAACTCACTTCTTTTTAACTTTTCATTCTTGATTGCTTTATCATATGCCACGTCAATATACCCAAGCGCAATCTCCGCCAAAAAATCCACTAGCACATTCCCTTGCGGTATTCCTACTTTTTGCCCCTGCTCCGAATCCGCTAGTAATTTCCCAATCTTATATCCAAATCCTTCCCTGCCCGCCCTCGGCCCGTCAAGCGCCAAAGCAATCAAATCCGTGCTGATCGTACCATAACATTCCAAAATATCCGTCTCGAGCACATAATTATAATAAATCGATAGTTTTAGCGTTTCCTCTTCCACTCCATTCCACCATTTCAGTATCGACGAAGCCGTCGCATTTCTTTTATATTCTGCACCGGGCAAAAGACTAATACTTTTTACTGATTTTTGTTTGCTAAACAGGTTGATTTTCTCCCGCACTCTTTCCCAATTGTGCGGATCCGTTAACAGTCTTACTAGCTCTACGTATATTGCCGGATGCACCAACCGAAAAGTCCGCCACGCATATCCGCCATCTTTACTATATGGCAATTCAAAGTTTACTCGTTCACTCTCACGTAATTTTTCCGGCACATAGTATTCTAATAATTCGTGCCCATTTAGCGCATCTTCTGCTTGTTTTAATACTGGCCCAAAATCAAAATATGGTGGCAACGGCACAGCGAAATAATTTTTAGGTAACATAAAATATTTTTTTGCTTCCACAGCAAACAAGCTCAGCATCGTCCTCTCCTATTTCAAGTGCTTTTGTTTTTATTATTATATCACAAATCTATTACTAATTACTATTTGTGTAGCAGCTTGAATCCTAAGTCTTCGTATAAATTCATCGCCGTTGGCAGTCCCAAATTTTTTAACGTCAAATTCGTAATATCATCCACTAAGACTACAACAAGTAGCGTAATGCTAAGTGTCAAAAATACTTTCTTTTTCATTTCCAGTGCCAGCTTGATACAAAATGGCAGCAAAACATATATGAGTACTAGCGCCCCTAGTCCAAAAGCAATCGCACTCGCAGGACACACGAATCCATCAATATTTCCAATCGCCCACCATTTTCCAGTGTAATTCCAATATCTCGTCCCATCACCAAACGTATATACAGCCCATCCAGCAAACCATTCGAGAAGTCCTGTCGCAATCGCCGCCACGACGAATACCAACGCCGGCTTCTTCCGCAATTTGTATGTTAGCACAATTGTTAGTACTGCGCCATACGCATAAATATTAATCCATGGTAGCAGATTCCCACCTTTGATATATATTTCTCTGAATCCCTCACTTATCTCCTGTAACAAGAACTCCCACACCCAACCCGCAAATCCAGAAATCACCACTACGAGACAAAATATTCCAATCTTCTGATGCCAGTCGAGCCGAATCTTTCCATCCATATAATCACGATAGACCGCACGGAACTTTCGTTTTTTCGTGCTCTTATTCTGGATTTTTTTCCGAGTTGTCTTGCCCACCGTTTTATGTTTTACCATAATTATATTATAACATATATCTAAGATAAGTTAAATGTCATACAACATCAGGCGTCGCTCCATGATTCAATTACAACCGAGGAACTCTAGAATTCTTGATATTTGAATCCTAATCCCTTATATAGATCTAACGCATTAGGCAAATCATTGTTTTTCAGTATCAGATTTACTATTTCATCTATCATTATCGCACCAAATAGCACAATCGCAAACGTCAAGAAAGCCCGTCGACTCATTTTTCTTGCGAGATAGATACATACCGGCATCACTAAATATATTAGTGCCAAGCAGCCCAATCCAAAAATCACCACCGACAGCAGACACACAAATCCATTAATATTCCCGATCAGCCAGAGCCCGTGGTCATAATTCCAATACCTAGCCCCATTCCCTATCGTGTAGACAAGCCACCCACCGATTAGCTCCACGAGCCCAGTCGCCACCGCCGATACCAAGAATACTGCCCAAGGATATTTCCTGAGCTTATAAGTAAGTGGCACCACCAGAATCGCGCCAAAAGCATAGATATTAATCCACGGCAACAAATTCCCGCCCTGCATATATACTTCGCCAGTCTCGACTAGTGCCACAAAAAACTCATATATCCATCCCACGACTCCGGCAATCACAAATATCAAAAACGCAATTCCGACTTCCTGATAACGTTCCATTTTTATCTTGCCATTCAAATACAGGTTATATATCTCACGAAAACTGTTTTTCTTTGTTTTCATTTGCCCACTCCTTTTATCCTGACTATATGAGATTATTTCGCATACTCTACTGCTCTAGTCTCGCGAATCACGTTCACTTTAATCACGCCAGGATACGACATCGTCGCCTCGATCTTATTCGCAATATCACGCGCCAGTTTCAAAGCCGACAAATCATCAATCTGCTTTGGCTCCACAATCACGCGGATTTCCCGTCCCGCTGATATCGCATACGCCTTATCAATCCCCGGGAAGCTCGTCGCGATATTTTCAAGATCGCGCATCCTCTCCGCAAAGTTCTCTGCCGAGATATTCCTCGCTCCAGGCCGCGCCGCACTCATCGCATCGCAAATCTTAATGATAATCGCCTCCGGTGTCGTCGGCTCGATATCATCATGATGCGCCGCAATCGCATGTACCACCGCCTCCGGCATACCATATTTCTTGGCAAGCTCCGCACCAATATCCGCATGCTTCCCCTCAATCTTATGCGTCACCGCCTTGCCAATATCGTGCATCAAAGCCGCCGTCTTCGCCACTCGCTTATCCGCACCGATTTCTTCAGCAATCATCCCCGCTACATGTGCCATCTCGATCGAATGGAGCAACACATTCTGCCCATAAGAAGTCCTAAACTTCAGCTCGCCAAGAAGATGTACTAATTCTCGCGGAATTCCCACAAGCCCCACTTCGCGTACCGCATCTTCACCGGCACGTACCACTTCTTTTTCAATTTCTTTCTCACCTTTCGCCACGGCTTCCTCAATTGATGACGGATTAATCCGCCCATCTTTCATCAGTCTTTCGAGCGCATACCGCGCCACTTGACGACGAATCGGGTCAAACGACGACAGCACCACCATCCCCGGCGTATCATCCACCATGATATCAACACCAGTCGCACGCTGCAACGCCTGGATATTACGTCCTTCCTTACCGATAATCCGCCCCTTCATATCATCATCTGGAAGCTTCAAAGCCGTCACAGTCCTATCCGCCGTGACTTCAGACGACATTCTTTCCATCGCGGTGAGCAGTATCGCTTGCGCCGTCTCATCCACGTCGTGTTTGATTTCCTTTTGTTCCTTCACAATCAGCCCAGCGAGATCCTGCTTAATATCATTCTCCGTCATCTTCATCAATTTTTCGCGCGCTTCATTTTTAGATAGCCCAGCAATTTTCTCCAATTTTTCGTGCTGTTTTTCACGAATCGCTCGGATTTCGTCTTTCAGTGTTTCAATCTCTTTTTCTTCACGAGTGAGCTTTTCGGTTTTCTTTTCAAGCTGATCTAATTTCCCATCAAGCGCAGTCTCTCTTTCAGCTAAGCGATTTTCTGTCTTCTTCCATTCCTTTCGGCGCTCGTCCTCCTCGGCTTGGCTTTTCTCCGTAATCGCCGACGCTTCTTTTTTTGCATTCAAGACAATATCCTGCGCTTCATGTTTCGCTTTCCGGACCAAGTCATCGGCTTTATCTTTTCCTCCGTTCTCATTGTGTTTATTATACACAAAAATCCCACCCGCACCTGCCGCTATTCCAATTATTGCGGCAATTATTGGGATCACTATTTCCATACTTCCCTTTCTAATTGTTTTTGTCGATATTTTTCTTTATACCAACGGGTTAACAAATAACATCAATTAATAAATTTATAACTTACCTCTCTATTATAACACATTTTGGTTACAAAAAGCCATTTTTCAGAAAATGAGTATTGTTTCATAATTCAATTGCGACCGAGGGACATAAAGACAAAATCTTGACCATTCTAGGAAGCGAGTAAAAAAGAAATTTATTTCTTTTTTCGAGCTGACGCAGAATGGGCGACCTTTGGTCGATTTTGTCGCTGTAGAGGCGGAGCAATGTGATATAATCGAAGATTATCACATTGCGGAGCTCCCGAGGTGCAATGAATTATGGAGCAACGCCAGAAAATGGCTCTATCTTTTTATTATACCACACTTATGCTTAAATGTCAAGCTTTAAGCCTCATTTCCTCAAGTCCGGTCGCACAATTTCTCAAAATCAAGTCCACCCCGTTACAGGCCCGTTCCACCCGATGTGTTATCACCCCACTTGAATTCCTGACCACCAAAGTATTCGACAAAATGCTCCCTTCGATATACGAAGTCGTCCCGTCCGATCCTTTACAAATCAGACCATTCTGAAGTAGCATCTCTTCAATCTTCCACATCTCACCATCATTTTACTCTAGAGTCTCGCAAAATGCAAGCTTAAGCAAGTCTAGAGGACGTGTAAGCTCTGCTTCGCAATTCATTCGATCTCTAACCCCAGAAGCCCCTCTTTTTCGATGCCCCCTTGAACTCTTCCAGTAGCTCTTTCTGTTTTTTCGTTAGATTCTTTGGCGTTTCCACGATTACAGTCACAATATGTGGCCCCCTATCACCATCCGCTCGGATCGGCACGCCATGCCCAGACAGTTTGAAAGGTGTTCCGCTTTGTGTTCCCGCTGGGACTTTCATCGTCACTGTGCCATCCACAGTCAGAACATCTATCTCGCATCCCAGCGCCGCATCCACCATGTCGATTGTCTGTTCCGACAGAATAATCGCGCCCTCGCGTGTGAGTGACTTATGTGGTTTCACCCGCACCCGCACATATAGGTCACCCGCCTCACCGCCATCCGGCGCCGGTCCGCCTTTCCCACGCAGTCGGATACTCATTCCATCATCAATGCCAGCTGGTATCTTTACTTTCAGCTTTTCTCCATTTACGTCAATCGTTTTTTCCGCGCCAAACACCCCCTCCTCAAACGTCAACGTCACCGAAGTCTGATAATCAGCGCCTCTTCTCGGCCTCCTTGCTCCGCCGCCAAATCCAAACATGCCGCCCAGTATATCGTCGAATATTCCCCCGCTTCCACCGCCAAAATCAAAGTGGAATGTCTGCCCATTAAAGTTAAACTCCTGTCCAAACGGATTGCCAGAGAATCCAGCCCCATTCCCGCCGAATCCAGCCGCACCACCACCAACTCCGGCATGGCCAAACTGATCATATCGTACCCTCTTCTGTTTATCTGATAACACCTCGTGTGCTTCAGAAATTTCTTTGAACTTCGCCTCCGCTTCTTTATCGCCAGGATTTTTGTCTGGATGATACTTCACGGCCAACTTCCGATATGCTTTCTTTATTTCATCATCTGATGCCGTCTTCGGCACCCCAAGCACTTCATAATAATCTCTTTTTCCTGCCATTTTAATTCCCTAATATTATTTTTCTTCGCTCCTCAGAGCATCACATATCATTATTATACACCATTAGCACTCTTCATGCAAGACTGCCAATTCGTCAGCATCTACTCTCCAGCATACGTCGAACCGTAATCTTGGCTCTTATCGATGTATTTCACCGGAAACCCCTCACTTAGCTTACCATACTCGCGAATTTTTTCAATCGCCCTTTCATAATTTCCGCCAGTATAATCAGTTATCACTAAGACGAGCCCATCATTATCACCTACGACTTCATACCCTATAATATATTTTACATAATCCGCATAATTATTTGCATAGTATTCTACAGTTTCAGGCAATTTCTTCACAATTGGAAACAGTGATACCAAATCTCCAGTAAACATATCCGTGCATCCAAAATCGCCATAGATTAGTTCATCACTACTAGGACATGTATAAAGAGTTGCGTATCCAGAATAGTATACATTATTTGAATTATTTGACCATTCAAAATAGCCATCATATGACTGTCCTAGTTTTTCAATATCTACAATGAAATGTCCATAATTCATGTTCTTAGCCTCATCGTATGAGCCCGTCGCACTTCCATCACGAATCATTGCGCCACTTGCTGGGATCTCTGCTCCGACTTCAGAATTCTCCGCCACAATATTATATAATGCCGCGTACAGAGAATCTTCCGTTTCTCGCGGTGTATTTGAATAATAACTCGTAAAATTATCTATTTTTATTTCTGCGCCATATGGGTTTTCTCGAAGTAAATTCACCAAGACGGCCGCCAAAACAATAATCACAACGAACGCCATACCACCTATCAATAGAATCACCGGATTAATTTTTCTATTATTATCCATCTTATACTCCACTTAATATACTATCCGTATAAACATAGCTATAATCACTAGTTCTGAATGTACTTAATACTTCTTCGTGCGCACCAATCCAATCAACTCCCGCATTACATCCAGCTTCACCAATGATAATTCTATCTGCCGCCTCGTCTACACCAAGCACCACACCGGTATGTCCATAGCCATCTCCGCCGGATTGTCTGCTGAAAATCGCATATGCCCGTGGTTCTGACTGTATTTCACTAAAGCCGTATTTCCCCGCCAACTGTCCCACAACCATATTGCCATTACCAAGACTAAGCGCTCCAGCACTTGTATATTTCGCAATAAACCATCGCGTAAACGACACACAGTTTGCGAGCGGCCCCGCCACACATAACTTCCTAAAATAAACCCCATCAAGCTCAAGCTCATCTGCAAATTGAAACGCTTCAGCCTGTTCCCTGTAATATGACATTATTGCTTGATCTGCTTCTTCCACTGAAGAAAACCCGCCACTTACAAGCTGTCCACCGTTACAAAGCACACTACTTCCACCAAGCGCTACATAGACCACAAAAGCTCCAAAATCCGAATTTGCCGGGTATTCCAAAGACCCCACAGCATCTACTTTGAATTGCCCCCAAGTATTATTTGACCTTGTTGGTTCCACCGTTGGATCTCGTATCAAGTCAAACCTATTCATTACGTACGGCGAACCTTCTCCATTTGCCGCTTCCGCTTCCGAAAAGCCCAAAGCTAGCGCCTGACGCGCATACACACCATTCCCCGTCCCATTATACCTATAAAATAATTTTTTCACCCCCTCATCCGTCGTCAGATCCAACCCTTCCGCATAATTACTAGAAATTAGGCTTGCCGTGATATCTGTCTGCCTCTGAAATTCCTCGTCGCTTATCGGTCCCGCTGGCAAAAAAGCGTTTTCGTTCTCCCCTCCAGCCGTATAGGAAAACAACTGATACGCCCCTTGCCCATTACCAGGGTTATCTCTCCTCAGGCGATGTTCACGATAATGAATCGCTGCCAAAACCTGCCAAGGAAAACCGTATTCATCAGCCGCTCTCTCATAAAATGGTTGATTGGCGACAATTGCCTGAAGCTCCACTTCACTCAAAACCTCATCACCATCATAGTTGTAGTTGTTGCCACCCGCCATCATCGTGCACCCCCCTCCACTCGGATCATAAAAGAATATATTATTCTGCGAGAACATATTCAACTGCGACTCCGTAAGCGCCGAAGCCGACATGCTAACCGAAACAGGCATTAGCGGCACCAATAAAATCGCCACCAAGATTATCGCCACCTTACGCCAATATTTCATCATAATAATATTATACCATATTTATCGCCTATTTGCACTATTCGGGTTCGTCGTAATGAGGCCCTCCTCTGTTTCCGAAGCAATAATCTGGATGTGCACATGATTCTGTCCAGCGAAGAACAGCCCTTGCCCTACCGGGAAGTTCGCAAGCCTTCGCTTTTCCTCCTCAGTCAGCTTAAACACATCCGACAGCACATCCACCGCCGAAGCTGACTGTTTGAGAAGTAGTTGCATCGACGAGTTCGCCACAATCGCACGCCCCATCTTGGACCCCATAAAATCTTCCACATCCTGCGTAATCGTCGTCAGTCCAAGGTAATATTTCCTCGCCCGCTTCGCCAGACTGAACAAGAAATTCGCCGAATCATCATATTTCATCAGCTGCCACGCCTCGTCCACAATAAGTAGTCGCTTCTTTTGTTCTGCTCTTACAATATTCCAAATATGCGAGAGCACAATATACATTGCCACCGGCCGAAGCTCGTCTTCAAGGTCGCGAATATTAAACACTACCATTTGGTTGTTAATATCAACATTGCTCTGCTGTGAGAAAATCCCCGCAAACGTTCCTGTCGTATACTTCCGGAGCCTCTGTGCGAGTTGTGGGCCAGTTCCCTCCATATGGAGCAGCGTATCATACAAATTCGCGATCGTCGGCGGTGTACTTTGATGCGTCAAAGGATCCGACGTAATTCCGGCTCGCGCGTATGTGTCAATCAACGCCTGATCTAGATCAGCTTCCTCGTTCGCCGTCAGTCCCATACCCCCTCCAGTACCACCTAGCATCAACCGGAATAATCCGTGTAACGTCACCAAATTCGCCCGCAGTGCATCGTTCGCGTCTTCCTTATCGACCACTTTCGGCAAGTCAAACGGATTAATCCTCACATCCGAGTTTAACGACAATCTAATATACGATCCGCCCACCGCATCACATAATTTCTGATATTCATTTTCTGGGTCAATAATAATCACTTCGCTTCCCACCATCATCGACCTAAGCGCCTCTAGCTTGACCGTAAAAGATTTACCAGCACCCGACTTCGCAAATACCACCATATTCGCATTCTCGAGGCTAAATCTATCAAATATCACCAGCCCATTATTGTGCATATTGACACCATACAATATCCCTTTATCCTGCGTCAAATCCGCCGAAGTAAATGGAAAGCTCGTCGATATCGCACCAGTATTCATATTCCGTCGTATCTGCAACTGATCCGTACATTGTGGCATCACCGAATTTAATCCCTGCTCTTGCTGGCTCGATGCCACTTTCGAGAAAATCATCTGCTGCCCAAAAATCGTTTCAATTTTCTGCTGTACGAATTTCAGCTCGTCGAGCGAGTCTCCCCATAGTGTCACATACAGTCCGAACCGGAAAAATCTCTCCGCTCCCACTTGCAGCTTATCACGAAGCTCCTCCGCATCCGTAATCGCCGCCTCTAACTCCGGGTCACGTACTCGCCCCTTCTCCGCATTCAGGTTCATCGATGCCTCAAGTTGCGTCACCTTCGTTCGAAGATTTTTCATCACGACCGCCGATTCCACCGGATAGATATACATCGACACATCAATCACTTCGTCCATATTAATGATTGGCGAAATCCACCCCGTATAAAGTGACCGTGGATACCCATACACATACAGCGTCCGCCCATATTTCGTTCCCAACCGGAAATAATCTGAATGAATCTCAATTGCCGACGGCGAAATCAAATCACGCAAAGTATTAGTCCCCTGCTCAAAAGCCCTCTGGATCTCCGCGGCCTCCATTGCTTCTGCCTGTGCCGCCAATTCCGCTGCTGTTAGTTTTTTGGATCTAGCCATTTTGCCTCTCTCCTTTTTTCACATACATTGTCGCGAGTTTACTAAAGTCCACCAGTGGCTCCCTCACTGCCGTATCCGGATTATTGAAATTATAGTAAAGTTCGGCGAGCTCACGCGTGTTTAATCTTACCGACTGTATGCCGATCTGGAATAGCCCATTCGTCACCGTATCTACTCGGTTACTTAATTCCGACAAAGCCTTATCATAAGTAGCGCGATCAATTCTTGTCACTTCTGGCGCCTTCGCTTTCCCAAAAGATTTAAAGAAATTCTTCGTCGTTTGTAAAACCTTTTCTGCATCCGCCGAAGTATAATATGGTATCACAATGAAGAAAGCTTTATCCATAATATTCGCTTCTTGTGCCAAAATATCCACGAAATTAATATAGTCATCCATCAAAACACCAAGTAGCATATTATCATTATTTCTGCGTATCTCTGACAGTTTTTCAAGATACGGCCCGATATCTACCCTTTGGCTCCTAATCAAAATCTGCGTCGTAAATTTCAAAGAGTTCAAAAAGTTTTGATACGAGTATTCTACCGCCTCTCGCTCCATGTCACTCATTAAATCGAAGTTAATCGACTTACAAGCCACCACCGCACGGAATGACCCGTCCTTCATAATTACCACATTATCCCGGAGCTCCGAAATGAGCAGTGTTGCCTGCGTCGACGTTGGCAAATCTTTATTCGCCGGCACCGGTTGCGTCATGGCCGCTCCAGTCATCGCCGTGTTTTGATTCCCCTGTTGATTCGGGAAAATCTGCTGCATCTGCCCTTGCTGCATCTGTTGTTGCATCTGTTGTTGTGACATCTGTTGCATTTGTTGCGCCGCCGCCCCTTGTGACGTCTGTTGCGCCGCCCCTTGTGGCGTCTGTTGCGGCATAATCTGCTGTGTTCTCGCCTGTTGTTGGTTCATTTGCTGTGGATTCATTTTCTAATGGAGCGAAATAAACACTTCGCCTTCGTCCTTTCTTTTTATTCGGTTAGCTTCTTTTTCGATCGTTGCGACAGTAAAATCGGTATTATTTGCTAATTCTATTATACTATCATTCTGCCTTTTTTGCGACACTTTTTCATTAGCATCTTGAGTCTGTCCGCTTTCACTCTGCCCCGTCTTTTGTAGTACCTCAGTCACCACTCCGCCATCCGTAAGTGGATTAATCGCATTAACCTTCCCATCTCGCATTACATCAGTATCTTTAACTATCCCTGCCTCACCGAATTGTTTGCTTTCATTCCTTTCAATCGCCGCTCGCATATTTCGGATAATTTCCGCGTGTCTATCTTCCGCGTTGCGCTCCACTGCCGCACTTAGCCTACCCGCCCGATAGTTATCAAACATATCCGCCGTCGCATTCGCTTCCGCCACTAAGTCATCGCGCATGTTATTATTCGTCGCACCCTTTATCGCGTAGCCCTGACTGTCTACGATGTCCGCGAGAAACGACAACCTGTGCGTCGCCTCTTCCTCCGAAATATCCCTCGTCCTTACATCTTCTACTATTTTTGGCGCCGTAATCAATATTGTAGACTCTCTTTGTCCAGGCGTCCATACCCTTGTTCTCGGCTTTATATAGTACGAAACCAACGCCGCTAGATATGTCTCCATCGGCTGGTCTTTCTTGATCGGCAATGCTAGCGCCAAGAATAATAGCACCGGCGGCAAAGGAAGAATCGCAAGCAGCGGAAATATCTGAAATAATCCCACCGCAAGCGCCACTAGCCCCGCCGCTATCAGGAGATATACGAACTGCCGAAAACTAAACGGCCCAATCAGCTTATCGTCCGCTTCAACATCTTGGGGAACTTTATATACCGCCATATATTATATATTATATCATAAAACTAAAACCATAAGAAAAACCGCCAAGCTTTCGCCCGGCGGTTTTACGATTATACTTGCCCAACCTTGTCACATTTGTGTAAGTCTAATCGGACAACATTCCAAGTTCACTAAACCACTCTTCGATTTGGCTCATCGTTGCATATTCATTCTCATTACATAGCTCATCAAATCTCTCTAGTGCTCTCGCATATTTATCCGATCTAGACAGAGCTCGGAATATATTATCCTTGAGGTCGTCCGCATTAAGACTTCTATTATATGCGTCTTCGAGCACGTTCAAAATGTTTTCAGTCGCCCCACTCTCAGTATCGTCATCCCCATGCTTATCTTTCTTCTTATAAATCGGTTTTCCATTCTTATCGTGCTTGCGTTGCCTAAAGTTAAGCGCCTTAGCCTGCAAATCTTGATCGACAAGTAATGGATCGAACTGCATTTCCGGATTGTTCTCCCATTTCTCTTCCACCATCTTGAGAAATTCATACTGCGCATCTGCCGTACCAGGTTTCTGGTTATCAGCCGTGTTACTTGTCCTTAGCCTATCAAATGCTGGCAATATTTTCTTCATTGCCGGGAAGATTAACTTACGCTTTATTGTATTCATACGTTGTTCATAAGTCGGCTCCGCCACAGGACGATATCTGATTTCACCATCATCATCGCGCATTATATTACCGCCATCGTCGCGTAGCCATTCTTCGCCACCAAACGGCTCATTGTTAATATTAACTGCATCACGAATTGCCTCTTCAGTGAAAATATCATTCCAGTTATCAGGATCAAGAATTGCATGTACAAACTCCACCGAAGCTGGATTCTGTCTGTTAAATGCACCAGGCTTAAGAGTTTTCTTGAAGCTATCCAACGTCCAAATTGCATATTGCGCTGCATTCTTAATCTGCCTATTGCCGACACCAGAGTTAAACATGGAGCCAGACCAGGCCGCGTTTTCTTTATAAGCGCTCATTGCCCGCGCAATAGTTGTACTATACCTAGCTAGGCCAATCTCGTTCTCACCTTGCGGCGTCACCACGTCACCAGGTTTAATGCCGGACAAAATACCATACACATTATTAATCGGATCAGCAATCGGAATGTCAAGGTTAGAAAGCGATTCTTTGATATACGCCGCGTCATCATGATTTACTCCATCAGCACCCTTACCACGGTGTACTCTTGCGATCACATTACCATCTTGGTCTTTGAAATCATAGTAAAGCCCCTGCTCATCTTTTACATCATATAATACTAGTTTCTCAGGAGCTTTCGTAATTGCTTCGCCAGGCACCAATTCAATCTTATTGCCATCATCGTCCACCAGCCTCTTGCCATTCATATCGACCGCCCAACCATCGTCGTTAATATGATATCCTGCGATAAAGTTACGGAAATTGTGCTTGTTGTAGCCATTATGTCCATACTTTGCATAAAGTACGCTAAATTCCGCTCGTTGCTTCGACTCGACTTTGGATGCCTGTGCAATTACCTTTGCGAGCAATCTCTGCTCACCATTTGGCCCAGCCACCGAGCTAATATACCGATTGAACGCCTCTTTATCGACTGGATTATTGTCCTTATCACGCTTATTCGCCGCAAGGTATCTGTCGACAAGAAAGTTGATGTCATTCTCGTCATCAATTTCCTTAAGATATGCTGCCCGGCCAAAATCAACCCATGCATTTTCCGACTCTTTCGCAAGCTGCCTATCCACTGGCCCATTCTTATAAAACGACCCAAAGTTAGTAAGCACATGTTCAGTGTGCGCCGTAGCATTCTGTGACATGAGTGCGTAATTCTTTGCCAGCATCGCGTTTCTCGTATATCTTGAGGCGTACCGTTTCGAGCTCGTCGTCTCGCCAATCACGCTCCCAGCAATACGATTCTGAACATATATATTCGCGCGCCCAGCTTGCGCTTCGAGCGCGTTCTTCGTATCAGTTTCTCTAAGCACACGTCGCTTATCCAAATATTGCATTAACTTTGCGGACGGCATCACGCCATTTGCAAGAGCATTGGCCCGTGTCTGCGCCATATGCGACTCCGCCCACGCCCTGTTGACCGCAATCGGCTTTGCTGCGATCGTCGCAAGCCTTGCATTGATCGACGAGAGGAACGTCCCACTCATCTTCATAAGGCTCCACGAGAAGAACAGCGGGAAAATCTGCACCGCAATACCAATACAAATACCAAATCCATCACTTGCCGACGCAATAATCGCAAATCCCGCGAGGCTTGACGCCCCAAATAGTAGCGAGAACATCGGGTAGAATACCAACATCCGCGTCAGCAAATCCTTCCACTTCTTAAACCACTGCTCCGTATTTGGCAATATATACGCCATCACCGCGAGCGGCGAAATCATAATCAGAAGTGCCACTACCGCCTGACGAAGTGCAATTGTAAATAAACCAATCACCACCGCCGCAAGCCCGCCGAGAATCGTCGGGATCAACATCCAAATCACACCCGTATCAAGCGTAAACATCCCCGCAATCACCCCAGCACCAGCTACTCCACCAGCCGCGCCATAGAGCTGCGACAGTGTCGCTCCACTGATATTTGCATTTCCCATCACATTCATCTCAATATTTGTAAATACATCTCTAAGTCCGCCACCGATGATATTCGACGCGTCTACCACGAGCGTACAAATAATAAACGATAAATTCACCAAAATCGCCCCGATAATCAGCTTCGGGAGCGTCTTCTTAAGACCATAATTCGTAATTCCTAGCCCAGTGATCTGCGAATATACCATCACGAGCAAGAAAATAATGAACGCAATATTTGTAATTCCCCGCATATATTTCCAGACTTCATAAATCGGCGAACCATCTTTCATCTCTACCGGATTCACTACCAGTACCCCCTCAATCTTATCATAAAGCCAGTCAACTGCTTTCGCAATTACACCAGTTATCGGACAGACTAGCCAAGCAATCCCACCAAAACTCTCTTGGCAAGCTTTCTCGCCAGCCTTCGTGTCGACTTGTCCATTTGCCTCATTATCTGCAGTTTTCTCCCGAGAAGTACCCGCATTAGCATCCGTCTCAGCCTCAATCTCGGAAGTCACCGCGTCCAGATCGATGCCAGCCGCCTCTTCCGACGTCACTTCAGTCATATTCTGTTGTTCCACCGGCTCAGCAAAAACCAACCCGTTCACCCCAGAAAAAGTACTTATAATAGCAAAAAGACATCCAAAAACAGCTTTTACGATTTTAGTTTTCGAATATTTTTTTATCATCATAATAATAGCGCCTCCCAATTCAAGGCTATAACTCATTATATCACACACAAGCATTTTAGTCAAGACGTCTTTTTACCTATTTTTATTTTTGTCAAAATGGCATTCCACTCGTCTCTTTCCCCGTCAAAATCCACCGCAATTGACAATTTCAAAGAATATTGCCAAAACCTATTGACTTTTAGGCATAAGTGTGATATAATGGAATTAGGTTAAGCATAAGCATACAACTTACCGCTTAACTAGTAAATTATAAGGAGGACTTCGAAAAATGAAGAAGTTCAATAAGATCATCTCCCTCGCTCTCGCGCTTACCCTGTCCCTCGCGCTCGCGATCCCCGCCCACGCCTCCGTCGCCACCGGCAACCCGGTCCTCGATGAAGCCTTCGAGCTCGGCATCGTGAAGGCCGACGACACGGGTCACTATCGCGAAAAAGCCATCATGACCAAAGGGGAATTCATGGAAATGCTCATCCGAGCATATCTGAATATCCCCGAAGTCGATGCGAGCAAGCTCCCCCATGCGGACGAGCCCGCGACTCTCGACTTCATCAAGTTGCTCTACGAGGTCGTTACTGACCAGCCCTTGGAGTCTGCGCCCTTTTGGCGTGAGCTCTCCAACGGCGGCCACATCGCTCGTATCGAGGGGGTAAATCTGGTGGTGAGAACACTCGCTGCTGTGAACTAATCCTCCTCAAAAAGCGCCCCGAGAGGGGCGCTTTTCCATGCCTGACCTTAGTTATGGCTGCACTGTTGATTCTGACTGTGTTGTCTCATCCCAGCACCTCGTTCCAGCAAAAGCTTTTGCTACATCGCCAGTAAATTCGCTACATGACAAAATCGCTTGCGTACCAGTGAAGTACTGCCACTCCGCATCCGGAGAAACTCTGTAGAATAACATCGCATAATTAATACCCGACGCAGTTAATGTTTGATATGGTGAAATCTCACTATTTTTAATTTGATAATTATCACTTACATTTACATAATTGGCGTCAGATGCCTTTGCTAATTCCAAAATAAGATTCTTTTTCACACTAGATATCCAACTATTTTTACTACAATACATTCGAAACGGCAATCCATCACGATTAACACTACAAGTAATATTGGAAGAGTTATTGGAAAAAGCGTCATACCACATAAAGGATTCACCCTTAACGAAGCCGTTTCTCTCAAGGACTTCCTTCGCATATGTATAAGCATTCTCCATAACATCATCTTTTATCTCTGACGTCGAAGATTCAGCAGACACTACACCATAGGACTCATTAGAATTCGAATAAATGCCATCTTCAGATATTTTGATAAGTGAATCGTCACTGAAAACTTGAAAGAACGGATATCCTCTAAATTTTTCACTAAATGTATCATACACCTCAGTAGCAAGTTTTTTCACCTCTTCTTGCTCGGTATTAGCCTTTTCCGTTATAACCGTAGTGCTTCCTTCTTCGCAAGTTGCTACCGTAGTATCAATCACTACATCGTCACTACCAACGTTGGTATCCACCCCTGCACATTCCGCCTTCACCTTAGCAATTTCCGAATCTTTCGTTAGCATTCCATAAGCTCCAAACGCGCATCCCGCTACCGCGAGTAACGCAAGACACACTAGCCCCGCAATCATCCCTTTCTTCGCACCAGACTTTTCCGGGCGCATCATCGCCGTACTTGGCGTCTTCATCTCGCCATCTCCTGTCTCGCCACCACTCATCCCACTATCACGAGCCTCTCTAGTCTCTTTTTTCTCCACATTTGGCAAATTTAATTCTTGCCCACTTTCCATACTATATTCTCCTTATGTTTATAACATTATACCACACTCTCCCGCCCATCGTCGATAACTCTATCATCTTCTTTGCATTTTTTCACAAAATATGATAAGATTAATACAAGATATTAATAGGTACATCAATGAAAACACTATTCAAAAAACTACTCCTGACCTTTGCAATAATTTTTTCGGTTTCCGGAGTCACTACATTTATTAGCCCCGCGCCTTCTTACGCCGCTGGCGACGAGCTTAGTTGTCGTTACTTCCTCGGTATGCCATCTTGGGATTGTGGTCTCAAGAAAGGTTCCGATGGCCTCCCCCTCATGGAGAGTGAAGACGACCTCAAAAATGGCATTATTATTATCCTAGCCAACGTCCTCACCTCTATGTCGGTCCTCGCCGCCTATCTCGTGCTCGGGTTTGTCATCTATGGCGGTTACCTCTACATCTTCTCTTCCGGCGATCCAGGCAAGATCCAGACCAGCAAGAAGACCCTCACCCGTGCCTTTATTGGCTTAAGTATCGTCACGCTTTCCAATGTTATTCTCACCGCTATCCGTTTCGCATTCTTAAATGGCCAGAGTTGGGACTCCTGCGCGCTCATCGGTGCCACATCCGAGTGTATCGCTCCGACCGATGTCGTCACCAATACTATCCAGTGGTTTATCGGTTCCGCCGGCATCGTTGCGCTCATCTTCGTCATTATCGGCGGTATCGGCTATACTACCTCTGCCGGCGATCCAGGCAAACTCCAAAAAGCCAAGAATACCATCATCTATGCCCTTATTGGTATCATCGTAGTGGCCATCGCTGAGATTCTAGTAAGCTTCGTGAGTGGCATCATCCGCGACGCCAATCCATCTGTTAGTATGAATAACGAAACATTAATATCAAAGGAGTATTATGAAGACCAAATTAACTAAAATCATCGCTATCGTTCTCGCCGTTTTCGGCCTTGCGACCGCTTCGCTCGCACCACTCATTCTCTCGTCGCCTACCTATGCCGACGATGACATCTGCAATCGCAAAGACATCCCCCAATCCGTCAAAGACGCCTATGGCCAGTGCACAAATTCCAATTCCGGCTCAGAAAACGACTTCAGAGACGCCATCACTAATATCATTAACGGCATCATCGCCGTCCTCGGTGTCGTTGCCGTCGTCGTTATCGTCATCGGCGGTGTATTGTATATGACTTCCGCCGGTGACCCAGGCAAAGTCAAGCGTGCCAAGGACACTATCCTCTACGCCGCCATCGGCCTCATCATCTGCGTTTTGTCCTTCGCAATCGTGAATTTCGTAATCAAAGGTATCATTGAAGCCCCAAATAATAGCGGATCATCTATTCAATCTAGTAGTTCATCGAAATAATCTGTTAAAAACCTATTGATTTTTTAAGCAAAAAGTTGTAAAATTAAATAAAATAAGTTAAAGGAACTATAAATGACAAATCTACTAACTGTATTAGCCGACATTCCAACAGTTACGCCAGTTGGCGATGGTGATGAAAAAGCTCTAAGCAATAATATCACCAACATTATTAATGGCGTAATCGGCGCTCTCGGCATCGTCGCTGTTATCGTCATTATTATTGGTGGCGTATCTTACATGACTTCTACCGGCGACGCTGGTAAAGTCAAGAAAGCTAAAGACACGATTCTTTACGGCGTAATTGGCCTTATTATCTGTGTCCTCGCTTTTGCGATTGTCAACTTCGTCATCAAAGGCATCATTGGAGCATAACAACCCCAAAACCAAAATCTCCCCCTCGCGGGGAGATTTTTTTGTCGCCGCACCTACCCACAATAAAAAATAGCCCCTTAAAAGGGGCTATCCTTTACTGTATCGCAATCTTCTTCCTTACGTCAGTATTTTCTTTCTCAAACGTAATCGTAAGCACGCCATCTTTGAGCTCTGCCTTCACGCTGTCTTCATCTTCGCGCACTTTTACAGGCAAAGCGATTGTCCTGGAAAACTCTCCCCAATAGCACTCTTGAATGTGCCATCTCGTAGTCTGCTCATCCTCTCCTCCGGATAATACACCCGAAATCGTCAAGATATTCTCAGAAATACTCACATCAAGATCAGACTTTGAGATTCCAGCCGTGCGGGCTTTTACTACTAATTTATCGGCGGTTTCGTAGACATCTACAGCGAGTTGTCCAGGAAAGTCGTCAGGCGTGTCATCCCACTCACTTGACACTGGTTCAGTTGCTTCGGCAGGCGTCTCTTCGACCGGTTCCTTTGGCGCGACAATCTCGTCATCACCATCCAGAAATGCAGCCGCAAGTTCGTCTTCCATCAGCAAATCGTCACTGTTTGTACGAGCCATATTTCCTCCACTTATATTGTTATGCTTTATTATATATCATTCCCGTGTTAAAATCAAGAGATAATGGCAAAAAATGTAAAAATTACAACACTTCCAAACATTTTAGATTATATCGCACCTCACTCTTGTCTCGGTTGTGGCAAAATCGGTAGTATCCTCTGTGACCGTTGTAAAAATTACATTGTTTCGCAGCACTTAGACTTTTGCCCCAATTGTAAACTCCCCCAGCAGTCACACCGCTGCGCAAGTTGCCAGTCGCTCCCTGAGATTTACACTATCGCCCCACGCCGTGGCCTTCTCGACAGCCTCGTCCATACCTACAAATACGATTCCGTTCGCGCCCTCGCGCCAGTTTTCGCCGATTTACTGAGCCAAATTCTCCCCGCCGATCTTCCGCCAAGCACCATCGTTGTTCCCCTCCCTACTTCCACCAAGCACATTCGCGAGCGTGGTTTCGACCATACCCTTCTTATCGCCAAGTATCTCGCGCGCCGTCGCGGATGGCGTGTCTCGCGCACCATTACTCGCGCCAAGAACACCGTCCAAGTCGGCTCCGACAAGTCCGCTCGCCTCGCCCAGGCCAGTCAGGCCTACTCCCTCTCCCCGAAGTTTACGCCCGATAATACCTCTGCCTATCTTCTTTTAGATGATGTCTGGACCACTGGAGCATCCATGATTTCCGCTTTTAAGCTTCTTCGCGCTACCGAGGCCGCCGACATTCGCCTCGCCCTACTCACATTTGGACTCTAAATACCTTCCGCACTCATCAATCCAATTCTATTCACATATTACACATAGGTAGGCGCATCCACGATACTCGCACTATTACTTCACGCATCAAAAAACAGGCCCGACCGGCCTGCTTTCTTTACATTTTCGCACAAGTCGTAATAATCGCGCTCGTCTCTTCCGATGATGGCAGAGCGTTAATCACGAAGTTCACAATCGCAAACGCTAGGAAGCAGACTACTAGCCCAATAATTGCATAGAGTACCGTATTCTTCGCATCGGTGACCTTTTTCGAATCACCACCACTTACCACGTAGCGAATGCCACCAATAATCAGCATAATCACCGCGATAATTCCCACGACATACAGAATCGTATTCGTCACCTGACGGAATACCCCGGTATCACCAAACAGATCCGAAGGACAGCCATCACATTGAGCCGCCTGCGCTCCCTCCTGAAGCGAAATCGCACTCACTCCGGCCGACAAGCCACTAATTGCTATAATCCCACTCACCATCACTGCTAAGAATAATTTAAAAACGTTTTTCATACTATGATTATATCACATTATTTAAAAAAAGCCAAGACTGGCATTTCTAAATTGACTGATTGGTGGGAGATTCGATTCGAAGAACGAGTCTCGTTTTTTGCGCAATCCCGTCAGGGATTGGCGGAGGGTGGGAGATTCGAACTCCCGCTCCAGATCACTCCAGACTAACGATTTAGCAAACCGTCCCCTTCAGCCACTTGGGTAACCCTCCATTCTTTTCAAGAACTACTCCAAGTATAACACATTTTTATGAAAAATGATATAATTATTTTATGGGCAAATCATTACAGCCAGTCACTTGGCAAGCAGAAGAATACATTTCTAAAGATCACCACGCCGGTTGGTACGTCGGCCTCGCCGTTTTCACATTGGCGTTCGGCGCTCTGGCCATTTGGCTCCAAGGTTGGACTTTTCTTATACTTATCATTATCAGCGCCGTCACAATTCTAGTTTTCGCTCTTCGCCCTCCTCGTACTATCGATTATCGTATCGATAACGACGGCATCACCGAAGGCAAGATTCTCCATCGTTATTCCGATTTTCGCGCTTTTGGCATTATGCAAGAAGACTCTCACTATTCCGCCATCCTGATTCCCAAAAAACGCTTCGGCATGAGCGTCAAAATCTACTTTCCCGAAGGCTCTGGCGAAGCAATTGTCGATTTCCTCGGCGCACATCTCCCTATGGAGCCCCTGAAATTAGATTTTCTTGATAAAATCGTAAATTTCTTGCGCATTTAGAAAATCTGTGCTACAATAAGTATAAGTATTATTATAAATTAAGGTGGGCAATAATGAATCCAACACTAGACAACGATTTGCAGAAAGCAATCGACGACATCACAAAAAACACTAACTCTGATCCAGTCTTCGGTGACGCAGTCGCCGCTCCGGCGCCCGAGCCAGCGAAGCCTGCGACTCCTGTGAGCCGGCCAATGCCAGCTATGCCAAAGGTAGCACGTCCGCTGCCTCCGCGCCCAGCTATGAACCGGCCAGTCCCTGTTATGCCAGCTGCTCCCGCTCCTATGCCAGAGCCAGCCATGGCGAGCCCCATTCCGCCAGCTCCTGCTATGCCAGAGCCACCAGTAGCCTCTGTCGAGGAAAAGTTTTCTGCCAAAGTTTCCGAGTTTTCCGAGACTCCAGAAGTTTCCGCCAAGCCAGCCACTAATATGCAAGAAGTCAAAGAGGCCGCCCTTCGTGACCTCGCCCCAATCCTAGACAAGGTCGATGTGGACTCTACTAAGAAATTCAACCTCTACAAAGACATTCGCGAGGAGCTCGGCGACAACTCCGTCATCGCTCCCGCCTATGAGACCGCGAAGAATATCGAAGACGACAAGACTCGCGCCGACGCGCTCCTCTACCTCATCGATTCCATCGACAACATGTAGATACTTCTTCGCCACTATAGTCTGTAGGCGACTCGTAAGTGTCTCTCCGCCACTCCAGCTTGTCGGCAATATATAATTCCTTATACGAATTCACTTCAAACAAATACCGGCCCCACCTCCGGTATTTGTTTGTTGCGCCTCATTCTGTATTGACCCACATTTTTAGAATAAATAATCATCTTGTACTATTTTAAAACCGATAAGCGCCTTCTCTAATTTCGCTTCGTAATATTACTAGCAATACACCATCTCACCTTTTAAACTCAATTTACCGCCGTTTCACTATAACGGCGGTAAATTTTCAAGATTAAGCACATTACAACTGTCTACTTTTTGGGGTACATCGTATTGGGATAGGTGTCTACTTTTTTTTGGGGTCTGGTTGAAAAAAGATGTTCACTTTTAAGGGTACAGTTCACAAACTTACTTAAGGACACACCTAACAGAGAGGCCGAGTTCCCGACCGTCGTAACTCGCCAGATCCGCACCCGAGGAATTGACGTAGATAGTGTACATACTGTTAGGATAGCTGTTAGTAGACGACCAGAAGAGGCCGCTGGAACCCTGAGCGAGCGCCGAGCTATCTTTGAAGTACCCAGAATGCGGCGTAGAGAGCGCGGCGCGTAAGTAAGGAGGATTGCTTGAGCAAGCAGTGGCAAGAGCTTTGTATTCACCGGAGCTGCCACCAGTAGGCATGCGCCAGCCTTTAGGGCAGATGTCGTATGATGCACTGCTGTAGTTATTGTAACCTGATACGCAGATGGTACCAGCCGAGGCGGCGCAGTAGTTATAATATACGCCTATTTTACCAGAACCATTACCATACTTAGTGCTTGCTACTATATCCTTACTGTCGACGTTAATCTGTGCGACGTTGTCAGAGTTGAAGCCTGAAGTAATACTAGCCGGAAGAGTCCAGTTACCGTTAGTATTTGAATTTGCCGTAGTGAGGGGTATGGTACTAGTAGAGCCGAGTCTCAAGTTATCTAGCATCCAACATTTGCCATCTGGTAGTTTCTGGACTAGGTAAGCTTCCTGGTCGCGGTTATCGTATACGGTTATAGCTGCAGTGGTACAGTCACTAGATGTCATATTCTGCATGTAGAGCTTATTACTCGACGTTTTCAAAACACAACGAACTGAGCCGGCAATCCTGTTTTGAAAATCAGAGTGAGTAGACGGCGCATCACTGCCCCACACTCTAAGTACGCCGGCACCTGTGTTCGTGCTACCTACGGAAGTCCAATAAATTGCTCTAGTGCCTGCATTAACCTTGGCGCCTTCATTGTAATTGCCGGAAGCGTATAAGAAATTTGCCGGAGACGATGTAATAGCGGAGGCGGTGGAGTATTTTGTTACCAAAGTGTCGTATTCTGCAAGTCTAGGCAATCTCCAGTTCTTTGGGCATATATCCCCTGTTTTACCAGCCGTAACGGCAGTCCAAGAGTAATATCCGCCATAAGTAGAATCATTGTAGACGTAGGCAGTGTCATAATTTTGGCTAATACCACTCGTGCTAGACGTAGGCAGTGTATAATTGGAAGAGACGTTAGAGAGAGTAGAGGTAAGAGTAGTGCCACCGGCAATATTGAGATTCTGCGTCATCCAGTAATTACCATCGGCAAGCTTAGCAATAGTATAAGACTTATCATCGCGTTTATCATAGACGGTATATGTGCTGCCGGTGCTTGGAAGAATGGAAGTAATGGAAGATTCAGTGAGGTCTTGCATATATATTTTACTAGTCTTACCATTCGCATAAATTGTACTAGCGCCTTTTGGCATAGTGTAGGTAGTAGAAGCACTAGAAGCATTACCAAATGAGCCGGTAGAACCACTAGATACACTCCAGCTAGTAAACTCGGAGTTAGAAGCTGCGGTGGCAGAGATAGATATACTCTGCCCCCATCTATAAGTACCAGCACCAGATACGCTACTAATATAGGTAGTATTTCTGTTTATAGTAAGAGCGTAGGTATTTCTAGGAAGGTCTAGACTTAGTGTAGTTGCTGCTGTAATAGTAGCACTAGTAGACTCAGTTTGATAGTTAGTATATGATTGACTATAGGAACATGTAGCACCATATCTAATAGTTTCTCCAGTTACGCTAGTATAACTACTAGGATAATTACCATCGGCATTCTGTAGTCTATAGCGCTTAGAGCAAGCGAAAGTATTTCTATATAGACTTACTTGTACTGTAATACCATTCGTGCTATTCATAGTAGCAGAGTTAGTAGCAGCTGAACCATTGGTACCATTCTCACTTCCTTTATAGTTAGTAACGGTCTTAGAATAGCTACATGTGCTGTTATAGGCCACTTGTTCGGTAGTATCAGTAGTGTAGCCTCCCCAACTGCCATCAGCATTCTGAAGACGGTATTGTTTTGTACAAGTATATTTGTTTGCTGTCC